>JAJAYX010000546.1 GCA_026785985.1 Rudanella sp.
AGTTACCTGTATTTTACAGTTTTGAATGCAATGGGATTACTTTTCAGTGCAGCTATATTTTGGTAAAAGATACCAGAACATCGTTTTTTATTATTCTTCCCAACTTATCTTTTGTTTCAACACTTGTTGCAAGAGTTAACTTAGAGCCTGAGATTGAAGCAGTATAAATGGTTGTTGCTTTATAGAGGTTAAACAGGGTTATCTTATTTCCACTAACAGTGTATTTCACAGATTCGCCGAAGATCATAGAATTTTCAATTGATCGCAGAACATCCGTGCATAATATACGTTTATATTTAACAACTATTATTTGTGAATTTGTAAAGTTAAATATTACTTGATTCGCACAAAAATCATCAATATATTCAGCAATAAGGTCAGCACCATCAAATACAGGAGGAGTTGCTTTGATAGATTCTACCTTCCAAGTACCGTAAAGGGCATTCGGATCAATTGTTTCCACTTTATCAATTGATGATTTACAGGCTACTGCGGAGATCAAAAACAGCACTACGAAAAGCTTCAAGCAAAATGAATGTAACATTGTGAATGGGGTTTAGAAAAACATACCACGTTCGTTTTCAGTGGTTTTGAACCGGAAACCAAACGGTTAGCCGATGCTGCAAAAGAACATGGTCAACAAAATACAGCATAAACGGGGGGAATTCAAAGTAGTAATCGAAAATAATTGTGTGGAATACTTAGCGCGCTTATTTGATAGAGTATGTTCGTTGTGTTTACACACTCTACCCGCTCTACCAGCAGCAGATCACCAACCCGGTGGGGTGGATACGCGCTAATACAAACCCAACCCATTCTACTAACTTGTGTTAGGAAACGTGTTAGGAAAATTAAAAAAAAGCACTTACCATTTCTGATAAGTGCCTAATTATGAGTGAGCGGGAAATGGGTCTCGAACCCACGGCCTGCAGCTTGGGAAGCTGCCGCTCTACCGACTGAGCTACTCCCGCTTGGGGGTACAAACCTACGGTTGCAAATATGCACCCCGTTTTTGGCAATGTCAAGGACAGAGTACTAAAAGGCCAGCACCGTTCGCTCAATTATGTCGCAGGCTTCGTGCATTTGCTCTTCGGTTATCACAAGCGGAGGGGCAAACCGGATTTTGTCGCCATGAGTAGGTTTGCAGAGCAGGCCGTTGTCGCGGAAACGCAGACACAACTCCCAGGCTGTTTGGTCGCCGAAAGCCGGACGCGAGGCAATCTCGATCGCGTTGAGCAACCCCTTGCCACGTACCAGCGTAACCAAATCAGACTTGGCACGGAGGGCGTTCATCCGGTCGCGGAAGATTTGGCCCATTGGTTCGGCATTTTCGGGCAGGCGTTCGTCTTCTACTACTTGCAGGGCTGCCACCGTCACGGCGCAGGCCAAAGGATTGCCGCCGTAAGTGGAACCGTGTTCACCGGGTTTCAGCAAAAGCATGATTTCGTTGTTGGCCAACACTGCCGATACGGGCATGATACCTCCGGAGAGGGCTTTACCCAGTACAAGCAGATCGGGCTTCACATTTTCGTGGTCGCAGGCAAGGCGACGACCCGTGCGGCCAATACCCGTTTGCACTTCGTCGGCAATGAACAGGACGTTATATTGGGTGCAGAGGTCGCGAACGCCCCGCAGGTAGCCAGCATCGGGGACTACCACACCTGCTTCGCCCTGAATGGGTTCGACCATGAAGCCCGCAATGGTCGGATCGGTTTTGAACAGGGTTTCTAACGCCGGTAGATCGTTGTAGAGTACCTGCAGGTAGCCGGGCAACAGGGGGCCAAAATCGTTGGTGCTGCTGGCATCGTTGGACGATGAAATGGCTGCGAGGGTTCGGCCCCAGAAGTTGCCTTCGGCAAATACCATTTTGGCCTGATTCTGAGGAACCCCTTTAACTTTGTAGGCCCACTTGCGGGCCAGTTTCAGGGCTGTTTCGCCCCCTTCCACGCCCGCGTTCATCATCAGTACTTTGTCGTAGCCGAAAAACTCACACAGAAATTTTTCGCAAACTCCCAACTGATCGTTGTAGAATGCTCTTGACGTAAGCGTGAGCCGCTGGGCCTGCTCGATCATGGCTCCTACAATGCGTGGATGACAATGGCCCTGACTAACAGCACTATAGGCCGATAAAAAATCGAAATAACGCTTGCCTTCTACGTCCCACACGAGGGTGCCTTCACCGCGTGACAATACAACCGGGAGTGGGTGATAGTTGTGAGCACCATAGCGATCTTCCAGGTCGATAACCTGTTGCGAAAGTGATGTGGATAGCGTCATTTCCATATATTTCAATTAAAATATTACGTAAAAAAGGCAATTTACCCTGCTTTTGACAACCTTCCTGCCAAACATGGGGTTGACCTCAAAATTACCACCGATTTTGGCAATCAGCAATGTAGCGATGAGCTCCAACCGTAAGAAACGAAAAATAGAAGGGCTTGACGATGAAGATTACTATTTCACCGACGATGGTTTTTTGGTGTTTATGGCCCCATATCACTTAAAAAGGGGCTATTGTTGCAAGAATGGTTGTCGGCATTGCCCCTTCGGCTATAAAAAAGTGGAGAAGTAGGTTGCAGATTACCAGATAATTCACCAATTTTGCGCCCTCAAAAGGAAAATCGCACGGTCATGGCCAGAGTTTGTCAATTAACAGGAAAGCGGACGCGCTCGGGAAACAACGTCTCGCACGCTAACAATAAAACGAAGCGTAAATTTTACCCGAACCTCCAGAAGAAGCGTTTCTTCCTGGAATCAACAGGCGAGTGGATCACGATGAAAGTGGCCACGTCTGCTATCAAGACGATCAACAAAAACGGTATCGAAGCTACGTTGCTGAAATCTGCCGAGCGCGGCTTGTTGTCAGGTCGTATCGTTATTTCGCCAAGATAATTTAAGGGCCTGTCAGGATGGGGGCTATTGGATTCCGAACATTAGACTTTTCTACCGATCAGTTCAATGTCCGGAATCCAATAGCCCCCGTCTTAACTATATAATCCGCTTGAGCATAAACTGAGCGAGGGCCATTTGGCCATTGCGCTTAACCACCATTGTTACCTCCTTGCCTTCGCCCCGTTGCAGGAGTTTATAAATGTCGCTGATGGTCATCTCGACCACAGCCGTATTATTGATAAACATCAGTTCGTCGCCTTCCACCAGCCCCGCCAAATCAGCCGGAGAGCCTTCGATGATGTGCCCGATGTAATAGTTTTTGAATTGTGTCCCTTTCGCTTTTAGTTCAACCCCGCTCATGTCGTGTTCAAACGACTCCTTCATTACCTTTTTGATGGGTTTTACGATAATGTATTTCTCCTGGTAATTAAATGTTACCCGGAAACGACGGAGCAGCTCACAGCCCACATTACCAATGCGTTGCGGGGTATTGATGAGTTTTGTGCCAAAAGCCAGACTGTCGGGAAACGAAGCCAGAATATTATTCATTTCGAACCGCCCAAACCTAATTTTCTGTAGGCGGCCCATGCTGCCATTAATCACCCCACTCAAACCCCGACCTAACTGCGCCCGAATGATTCGGTCGGGCAAGGGCAGTGTTTCGGGATGGCGCGTACGGTCGAGAAGGAGTGCGTGACCGGCCCCCGTGTCTAGAATCACGCGGAGTGGTGTTATTTTTTCGCCCTCCACAAGCACCATTGCGTCTGTATAAGGTTTTGTATCCTGAATCACAATGGGATACTGCTCGCCCATCCGCTTGCGGTAGCTGAATTTGTCTGGCCGGGTTAAAATGATTTCACGCGACTGAAAGTCGATGGTGACCACGAAACTGTTAAAAAGGTCGTAACCAAATATGCCGTGAATTGGCACACCCACGTATTCGGAGAGTTTAAGTACGTCATCATCAAGAACAACAATATTGTGATGATTAGCGCGAAGTGCGCCCACACTCATGTGATTGTCAATCGCTACGGAAGCCGTCAGGTTACCCCCTTCGCCTGCCCCGGTCAGTTTTACTTTGCGGGTATAGTTGAGCTTTTGCTTGCTGATGGCCGCCGGGTCGGTCACAATGGTACTGCTGACTCCGGTATCTAAAATAAACCGAAGGGTGTCCGAATTATTGATCCGTATTGGAATGATGATCAGGTTGGAATGGAGTTGAAACGGAATTCGTGTCCAGCTTCGATTACCCGCCAAAAAGAACCCAAAACGATCCTTATCGGGCGTGGGTTTGCCTGGACGAGCCTGTGCGGGGCTACTCAGCAACCATATAGAGCCGATAATCAGAAAAATCGTTTTCATACGTCGTGGGTAGAACATCGGAAATTTACTAAAAATCCACTGTTAATACTGAATTTTTTGACAAGTGGTCATCAGCTATCCCAGTAAACCTATATTGATTGTCAGCAATTTAGTTCAGCGTCTATCAGTTACCGCAAATGCACTAATTTTGCAGCGAATTTCAATCCTTAAATAAGATATGCGCAAGCGAATAGTTGCCGGTAACTGGAAAATGAACAAGACCTACGAAGAGGCTATGGCCCTGGTTTCGGAGGTAGTCAACATGGTGAAAGATGAGGTAGTGGGAGAAACGGAGGTGGTACTTTGCCCGCCATCGGTGTTCCTGACAAGCCTGAAACAATATGTTCCTGCTGGTGGCCGCATTGCGCTGGGGGCGCAAAATTGCCATGAAAAAGCATCAGGTGCCTACACGGGCGAAGTATCGGCAGCTATGCTTCAATCCATTGGTGTTCAGTATGTTATTCTGGGTCATAGCGAACGTCGGCAGTATTTTAATGAAACAACCGCCCAGTTAGCCGAGAAAGTTAATGCCGCTTTGGCTAATGGTCTGACTCCTATTTTTTGCTGTGGTGAATCACTCGAAATGCACGAAAGGGGCGATTATGTTGGGTTTGTGAAAGAACAGATCACCCAAAGTCTGTTCCATTTATCGCCTGAGCAGTTTGCTTCTATCGTGATTGCCTACGAACCGATTTGGGCCATTGGCACGGGTCTGACTGCTTCGTCGCAGCAGGCGCAGGATATGCACCTGGCTCTCCGGCAACATCTGGCTAGTCATTACGGCGACGAAGTGGCTCAGAACACCCCTATTTTGTATGGTGGCAGTGCCAATGCCCAAAATGCGGCTGAACTCTTCGCCCAACCCGACGTTGACGGGGGCCTGATTGGCGGTGCTTCGCTCAAATCGCGCGATTTTACGACGGTAATAAAAGCTAATAAATAGGGGATGACGGCTGCTGATTACGTTCGGGCTTATTTGCCGACTTCAAACTGGCCAACCGGGAATCCGTGCTACAGCAATTTCCGAAGTGGCAGGAGGTGATCAACTTATTGAGTGAACGAGTGGAAGAGTGAGCGTGTCTAAATTGCTCTTTCACTCGTTCATGTTACCGGAAACTTACGTCGCCGAACCGCGATACCACCCGAACGCGGGGGCCTGAACCTGTGCCAATTTTGCCCGTATACTGTTTGATTTTACCGGGGCTGGCATTGGTAGCGGGTTGTGTGGTGAACAGCATAGACTGACCATTAGGGTAGTTGAAGCCGCCGTAGGTAACTGACACGTTGAAATCATACCCGGTTTCGGCGTTGAGCGGCAGGGCAATCGAGGAATAATTGGCCTGAATATCCACATTATCAGCCGATTTGAGCTGCCCGATCTTGAACCCACCCGA
>JAJAYX010000547.1 GCA_026785985.1 Rudanella sp.
CCAGGGCATCATCAACCTGAGTACGATACTTGTCGAACGAGGCTACATCCGATGCCAGCAGATACGTTTTGTTCCGATCCACCTGCTCCAAATAGTTATCCCATACTTTAGACGACAGCGAATCATTCAGCCGCACCTTCCGGTAATGGTAGGTTGTTAGCAATTTTGCCACCAACTGTTCCACCTTTTCCTGCGACACGGTCGGCTTCAGATCATCGTCTGCCGGGGCAGGAAGGTTCGACGAAACCACCGAAGCCTGTCCGGTTTGATGCGCCCCCGAAGAGGGCGAGTCCGGCTGAATGCTTAGAATCAGCACGGGCAACAAGGTTACAAAGTATTTCTTCATAGTAGGAAATATATAATGAAGAATGTGGAATGAACAATAAATTATGACGGGTGGTCAGCTGAGCCAGTCAATATTCATTATTCATTAACCATTATCCAGTTATTTAACGATGTCAAGCAATTCCACATCAAAAATCAG
The DNA here is from genome assembly GCA_026785985.1 of Rudanella sp. Taxonomy (GTDB): domain Bacteria; phylum Bacteroidota; class Bacteroidia; order Cytophagales; family Spirosomataceae; genus Rudanella. The sequence goes on from JAJAYX010000547.1 coordinate 485, forward strand.
CGTTGAGCCGGGGCTAATATCGCCACCAGCGCCACGGTCACCGTAGGCCAGGTCAGAGGGAATAAACACTTTCCAACGAGAGCCAACGGGCATTAACTGAAGCACTTCAGTCCAGCCCCGGATCACTTCGGTAACACCAAATTCGGCGGGTGTTCCGCGTTGTTCCGAGCTATCAAATACTTTACCGTCGAGCAATCGACCGGTGTAATGAACTTTAACGCGGTCGGTGGGGGCGGGTTTAGCTCCGATCCCCACTTTTTCAACCATATATTGCAAGCCACTCTGAGTAGTAACAATGCCGGGTTTCGCCTTGTTTTCGGCTAAGAAAGCATTTCCGATTTTTTTATTTCCTTCGGCGGCTTTTGACCCTTCTGCCTGCCGGGCCACCATCTGCTTTTGCATGAATGCGCCCAAAACAGCGTTAGCCTGCTCTGGTGTCATCGCCATCGACCCGCCTTTCATGGCATCGTCAAGCCCTTTTGCCAGCACTACCGAGTTAATATTGGTTAACCCCTGTTGCTTCATATTCTGGGCAATGTTCAAACCGATACTGTAGCTCAATGAATCATTACTGGTACGCAGGCTAACACCCGAACGACTGGGAGGGGGCGTTCCGGCTGGGCGGGCGACAGGCCGGGCAGCGGGTTTTGAGGTGGGTTTTTTGGTTTGTGCTAAAGCAGTACCAGATAATAGAATAACAGTGGCGGCACTAGCCAGTAGGACGTTGGAAAAGGACATGCGTATGAAAAACAAGGTGTTAAAAATTAAGCGTTGCCTGGATATGAAACGTAAATTAAGCGGATAAAAGTTTGGATTATTTGTCCACCAATAAAATTATCTTGATCGCGTTAAGGTCTTTTAACAAATGGCCAGCAGGTACATACAGGGTTTGTCGATGGATTTTTCTTCATAGTCAGAAAACCAGCTATTATGCGACCGGGGTGGATGGGAGAATTGCGAAGAAATAGTAAAAAAGCGAGTAATTTACCAACTCGATTCCTTCTATTTCTGAACCCCTTTTTCTCCTTTTATGCAGTCTTCTGTGCGTAATTCCCCCCCCGCTGCCCGATCAAGCCTGATCAGTGTTATCGGTGCTTCGTCGGTTGGAACGCTCATCGAGTGGTACGATTTCTACATTTTCGGCTCACTGGCTACGGTATTAGCCACCAAGTTTTTCCCTGAAGGTAACCCAACGGCCGCTTTTCTGAGTACACTGGCCACATTTGCTGCCGGCTTTGTGGTGCGGCCATTTGGGGCGTTGTTCTTCGGGCGGCTCGGCGACTTGATCGGGCGGAAATACACCTTCATGGTCACGCTGCTGCTGATGGGTGGAGCAACGTTTGCCATCGGCATTATTCCGAGCTACGAGACCATCGGGTTTCTGGCCCCACTTTTGGTGCTGGTGCTGAGACTATTGCAGGGGTTGGCCCTCGGCGGAGAGTATGGTGGGGCTGCTACCTACGTGGCCGAACATGCTCCGCCGGGGCAACGCGGCTACTGGACTTCCTGGATTCAGACTACGGCGACTATCGGACTTTTCGTGTCGCTGATGGTGATTTTACTCACCCGCCTGGCGATGTCGAAAGAAGCCTTTGCCGACTGGGGCTGGCGGGTGCCGTTTTTGGTGTCGATTCTGATGGTGGGCGTGTCCTATCTGATTCGGCGGAATATGCACGAGTCACCTATGTTTGCCAAAGCGAAAGCGGAGGGGAAAACGGCTATCAACCCATTGAAAGAGAGTTTTGGCAATGCCTACAACTTCAAATTTGTGTTGCTGGCCCTGTTCGGGGCCACCATGGGGCAGGGCGTGGTCTGGTACACGGGGCAATTTTATGCCATGAGTTTTATCCAGAAAGTGTGCAACGTGGAGGCCATGCAATCGGATAGTTTAATGACGGTTGCGCTGCTAATGGGCACCCCGTTTTTCGTGGTCTTTGGCTGGCTCTCCGACAAGATTGGTCGTAAGGGAATAATGTTGGCTGGGATGTTCATTGCCATTTTCGCCTATCGCCCGATTTACGAGCGAATGTATCAGACCACTAACCTGGCAAATAAACAGGAGATTGTTATCCAGACAACTACTACCGAGGCCAAAACGCCCGACCCCAAAGTAGCGGGCGGCACGGTGAACACCGTTACGCTCAAAAAAACATTCACCGACGGTACGGGCTACGAGGAGATAACAAAAATAAAAATCGGAGCAGATGGAGCCACTTCTGCTACAAAGCTGAACGCAGCCCGGCTGAACGCAGCCCGGCTGAACGCAGCCCGGCCGGAGGTAAAGAAAACCGTCACGATCAACGATTCGGACAAATGGTCGCTGATTTGGCTGGTATTTGCGCAGGTGTTGCTGGTAACGATGGTCTATGGGCCGATAGCAGCTTTCCTCGTCGAAATGTTCCCGACCCGGATTCGGTACACGTCGATGTCGTTGCCCTATCATATTGGCAATGGTGTGTTTGGGGGCCTGTTACCC
>JAJAYX010000548.1 GCA_026785985.1 Rudanella sp.
GGGTCAGCTTTGGGTGCAGCTAAACGCATAGCGGCTGGCACTGCAATGTAAGATGCACTTGCGGCAAGTATGGCAAAGACAAATCGGTTGCCTACCTCATGCGTTACATATTGACTCGCGAACGCAACAAAGCATCCGTTGATAGCAGGAATGATGATAGCAAACAATGAAGCGAACCAGCCATACTTTTTGAACGCAGAAAATCTTCTTGCAGTTACCATTCCCATTTCTAATAAAAAGATGGCAAGAAACCCTTTGAAGATGTCGGTTGTAAATGGTTTTATTCCTTCAGCTTGTTTGGTGTCGGCAATTAATCCAATCACTAAACTTCCTAGAATCATCAGTACACTTCCATTGGTAAACGAATGTTGGATAACGGATTTTAAACTCACTTCGCTTGTCCTTTCCTTATCAAATTTCATCATTAATATAACACCTACAATAATTGCTGGAGATTCCATCAGTGCCATAACCGCAACCATGTGTCCGCCAAAAGGTATTTTTTGTGCTTCTAAAAATGAGGCAGCAGCCACAAAAGTTACTGCACTTACCGAACCATAAGCAGCAGCCACTGCCCCTGCATCGCTTATGCTTAATTTTCTTTTCAAAATAAAAAAAGTGTAAACTGGAATTAATGATGCTAAAGCCATTCCGAATAAAAGCGAATTCACAATTTCATTCGTAAAGCCGCTGTGTGCTAACTCTTGTCCGCCTTTAAAACCAATCGAAAATAAAAGATAAAGTGCAATAAATTTACTGGAGGATGCAGGAATCTCTAAATCACTTTTAACAGTTGTGGCAATAATGCCCAACACAAAAAAAAGCAAAGTTGGGTTGGTAAGGTTTGAAATAAGAATGTGAAAATCCATATTTATTTTGTTGCTAATTTTAGTTTGAATGCTGTGTCTCAATAGGGTTGCAGGGCTTTCCTATAAAACGGGCAAGGAGCCTTTAGTCCTCCCTTTGTGGTTGCTTAGATCACAAAATCATGACGTCAGCAAGTTTGACACCCTTTGTCAGGCGACCCAGCAAGACTCGGCCAAGCCCATTTTTCGAGCCCCGCTTCCGTTGTTGTTAGCCAAAGTCAACGGGGTACTCTTCGGTCAACTGCTCTTTAAACCGTTCGCGGCTGCGGTGGTTTGGGCTGGAACTGGACGCCGATCTGAAACGGTGGTTTGCCCGACCTGCACGCACTACACCGCACGGGCGGCCCCGCCACCCATACCGCCATTGTCTGTATAGGGCATTGGTCAACCAGGCTGCTTATGAACGAACCGATGTTGCCCAACGTGGACATGCGGGGCCGCCCGTACGGTCGGATTGACCAGCGTAGTTATCGCTGTTTTACGCTGGCTGGCTCCGTTTTGGCTCCCCGATGGAAAGATGCTGGCATGAAGACGTTGATTATTGTCAAGCGCAGCCCTACAAAACACGCAGTTTGCTGAGCTGTCCAACATGGTTGAGGTTGACTCATAATCCCCGAAGCTGTTCCTTCCGCATTCACTCTTTGGGGGCCTGACTTGAGACCAAAAACCCGTATAAACAAAAAAGCCAAGGGAGATCCTCTCCTGGCTTTCTGATTTACTCAACGTTATGAAAAACTTTTCTTTTCGACGCAATGATACAACAAAAGTTACTATGAATGGTTTTCCACAGTGTAGAATTTTTTCAACAATTAATTAAGCAGCTTAAAATCAGCTACTAAGTGTCAGTTAAAAGTTTATTAAAACAAATTTCATGTGTGAAATTGTACCAGAAAAAGAAAGAATTTTACTAAAGCCATAGTATCCAATTTCCTTGCTTTACTCTATTAAACCATCCCGTATCACCACTTTCCGGTCGGCCAGATCAGCCAGCATCTCATTGTGGGTCACAATAATAAACGTCTGTCCAAAGTCGTCGCGAAGCCGAAAAAACAGTTTGTGCAGTTCTTCGGCATTGTGCGAATCGAGGTTGCCGCTGGGTTCGTCGGCAAAAACCACGGCGGGCTGATTAATGAGCGCACGGGCAACGGCGGTTCGTTGTTGCTCTCCACCCGACATCTGCGACGGAAAATGTCCCGACCGATCCGGTAAGCCCAGCGTTTCGAGTAACAGTTGCGCCCGTTCGCGCACTTCCCGCTCTGGTTTGCCCGCAATGAAGCCGGGCAGGCAAACATTTTCCAGGGCCGTAAACTCCGGTAAGAGGTTATTAAATTGAAACACGAAACCGATTTTCTCGTTCCTGAAACGGGCTAACTGCTTCTCGTTCAACATGAACACATTTTGTCCGGCCAGGCTAACATCTCCTGCGTCGGGGCGGTCTAATGTACCAAGAATATGAAGAAGGGTACTTTTACCGGCTCCCGACGCGCCCACAATCGAGACAATTTCGCCAGCAGCAATAGTCAGATTAATGCCCCGCAAAACGGGTAACGTGCCGTAGGAACGCTGGAGATTGGTAGCAGATAATAATGGGGTCATAAAGCGGTCAACAATGAGCAAAGAACAGCCAATCCGTTCATTTATCAGCCACTGTTGGCTGTTTCCTGTTGGCTGTTCGCTGAAAAAACTGGTAGCTGTTGGCTGTTCCCTGCTCACTGAGTAGTAACTTGCCGCACAAAATTACTGTTTTCTACATTCTTTTCGGACCGCCGATGCGGTTGCAACCGACATGAATATACACGAGTATCAGGGTAAAGAAATACTGAAACGCTACGGCGTTCGGATTCAGGAGGGCATTGTGGCCGAATCGCCCGAAAAAGCCGTGGAAGCCGCCAAGTTAATTATGGCGCAGACTAACTCCAAGTTCGTGGTTGTGAAATCACAGATTCACGCCGGGGGCCGGGGTAAAGGCCAGATTGTGGGGTCAGAGCAGCGGGGAGTTAAACTGGCCAGGTCGATTGATGAAGTCCGCGACATTGCCAAGAATCTCATCGGCAACGTGCTGGTAACGCATCAGACCGGCCCCGAAGGCAAAAAAGTCAATAAAATATTGATAGCGCAGGATGTGTATTACCCCGGCGAACATGAGCCAAAGGAAATGTACATCGGCATTCTGCTCGACCGGGCGAAAGCCTGCAACGTAATTATGGCCAGCACCGAAGGCGGGATGGACATTGAAGAAGTAGCCGAACACTCGCCCGAAAAAATTGTGAAAGAGTGGATCAACCCTGCCGTTGGTTTGCAGCCCTTTCAGGCCCGCAAGGTAGCCTTTGGTCTTGGGTTGACGGGGGATGCGTTCAAAGAGATGGTGAAGTTCGTGACTGCGCTCTACAAAGCCTATGTGGACACCGACGCAGCCATGTTCGAGATCAACCCGGTACTGAAAACCTCCGACAATAAAATTCTGGCGGTCGATGCCAAAGTGAGCATCGACGACAACGCTCTGTACCGCCACAGCGATCTGGCCAGTTTGCGCGACATTACGGAGGAAGATCCCCTCGAAGTGGAAGCCTCGGCCAACGACCTTAACTATGTAAAACTCGACGGAAATGTGGGTTGTATGGTGAACGGGGCGGGTTTGGCAATGGCCACTATGGACATCATTAAACTGTCGGGTGGCGAGCCGGCCAACTTTCTCGATGTTGGGGGTGGAGCCAACGCCAAAACGGTGGAAGCTGGTTTCCGCATTATCCTGAAAGACCCCAACGTAAAAGCCATCCTAATCAACATTTTCGGGGGTATCGTTCGTTGCGACCGCGTGGCAACGGGGGTTGTGGAAGCCTACAAAGCCATTGGCGATATTCCGGTGCCAATCATTGTGCGCCTACAGGGCACCAATGCTGCCGAAGGTGCCCGCATCATCGACGAATCGGGCCTGAAAGTGCAGTCAGCCGTTGAGTTGAAAGAAGCCGCCGAGAAAGTGAAGGCGGTGGTTGCAAGTTTGTGATCACC
>JAJAYX010000549.1 GCA_026785985.1 Rudanella sp.
CAATCGAGGAATAATTGGCCTGAATATCCACATTATCAGCCGATTTGAGCTGCCCGATCTTGAACCCACCCGAGTAGTTAAGCTGCATCTTGCACGATTCCCCAAGCGTACCGATGCTGGCTCCCGAATAACTGATGTTGGCATCGAGTTTGTTTACTTCCCCAATTTTGAGTTTCCCAAAGCGATTTGTCAGCACAATAACGTTCGCTTTGTCGAGGTCGAGGTTGGAGTAAGCAATATCTAACTTTCCGCCTTCGATGTTACCAATATTAGCATTGCCATACGCCACGTTGATGTCGTTCTGGCTGCCGGTAAGTTGGTCGGCGGTGAAGTTGCCATAGCGGGTATAGATGTTGAGTGGCGCGCGGAATGAAGCTACGTTGGTGTTCCCGAACCGGTTCCGTATCGACAGAGCATTGTTGCGGGGCATTTGCACGGTATAATCAATACGGACGTATTGCTTTTCACCGTTTCCGTTGCTCCAGTTGCCCCAGGATGAGGATCTCTTCTGCAATTCGGTGCGCAAAATGATTTGGTCGCCCTCCCGTTTGTCGGTGATTTCAACGGAGTTAAGGTACTCCTGCGCCCGGTCGTCGGTGCTGGCGTTGGCCGTTACGATGATCTGCACCCGAATTTCACTTTTATCCCAAAGCACCACGTTTACCTGTCCAAACTGATTGTCGATCTGCAATTTGTCTTTCTGGTCAACGTCATACATTTTAATTATAGTACGCTTTTTCTCGATGGCTCCCAGCCCATCGTCGCCGGGGCCGTTTGCAGCCGCCAATGAGAGCGGCATCAGCAACAGGAACGTTGCTTTAAATAAGGTGTTCATTGGTGTTGTTGTTTTGTGCTTTCATGCGCTGAATCACGCGCAACTGTTCATTCAGGAGGTTAATCTGCAAGTGCAGATTTTGAATCATAGCCTGCACCAGGGTCTCCTGATTAGGATTTTCGGGCAGGTCAGCTTTGAGTGTCTGGTAGCTTCGCTCCAGGCGTTCCAGATCGCTGGCAAAGGCTTTATAAAGAGCCGGGTTACTAACAGTCATGGCTTTCAGTTCGGCCTGTTTTGCGTCCACCAAACGGGCATACTGTACAAACTCTTTGGCATAGGTCGGGCTAACGGCTACCACTTCGGGTTGCTCGGTAATGCCATATTGATGGTTGAGGAACCAAAAGCCACCCGTCAGCAACAAAAGTGCCACCGATGCGGCTGCCCACCAATTGACGTTCCACCCCCGTTGGCTGCTGCCAAACGGTTTACCATCGAGAGGTTTGCGAAAAGGTTCTGCTTCTGTTTGGCTACTAAAACCAAGTTTGACCTGATCCGCCAACGGGTCAGCACCTGTTGAGGGTTCGGGCTGGGTGATACCCGGCTCGATACGCGCCCACAAGCCCATCGGCGGTTCGTCAGCATCGAATGCCTCGCGATTGTCGCGGATGAATCGTTCAAGGTTGTTTTTCATCTTTTCGAATGAGCGACTGAATGATTGAGCGATTAAGCGAATTTCCAAAGTTGGTATCTTCACTCAATCACTCATTTGCTCAATCACTCATTAAGTAGTTGTAATAATCGTTTTCGGCCCCGCATGAACTGGGTTCTGGAGGTGGTTTCGCTGATACTCAGAATCTGACCAATCTCTTCATGGTCGTAGCCTTCAAATAAATACAGCGACAACACCACCCGATACCCTTCCGACAATTGTTGCATGGCCAGTCGAATGCGTTCCACATCGAACGCTATGCCGGCTTCGTCGTAGGGTTCTGAGTCGGCCCAATCCGGCCCGCCATCATCGGCGTTTCGAGTGGTGTTCAACTCAACAAACTCAACCCGCCGACTTCGCAGATGATTAATGGCCCGGTTCACCACAATCTGCTTTAGCCACGCCCCAAACGTACTCTGCCCCCGGAACGACTGAATATGGTTGAATGCGTCTAAAAAAGCCTCCTGCAACGAATCTTCGGCCTCGGCCGCATGGTTCAGAATGCGCAAACTGACGTTATACATCGCCTTTGCATATTGACGATACAGGTCATATTGAGCCTTGCGTTCGCCCAGTTTGCAGCGTTCGACAAGGTCAATGGTTCGGTCTATGTACAGTTTCGTTTCCAAGCAATCGGTCCGGGTCGGTTGGGGGTCGGATCGCCGAAGCGGGCGAATTCACAACAAAGACAAAGCAAACGAGTGATCGTTGCACGTATTGGTAAAAAAATGTAAATTAGACCTTCGGCTTTCACAAATCAAACACCCATGTATCAGCCCCTTACGAACAAGCCTTTTATGGTTGATGAAGACGATGGCACTAATTCGCCCCTGAGTCATCAATTGGTAATTAGCCGACTCACAACGGAATTAGGCCTTTTACACTACCATAAAAAAACGATTCCATTGGTTCCGTTGCCCGAAACACCATTAGATGAAGGCCCTGGACATGCGGTTCCTGATCTCATTTTATACGATCAGACTGCCGAACAAACCAGGGTGATCATAGAAATCTGCCAGAATAATGGGCAACGTAATGACCTTAAAAAGGTGATTCGGCTTATGGAAGAAGATGACTACGGTATTCTGGAGGGGTTCGTCTATAATTATCGAACCCACGAATGGCTGCGCTACCGCAAAGGAGAGGGGGGAATGGCTACAAACTCGTCGTTTTCGGAGGTGTTGGGGGTTGATTTAGGCGTAATGGTGTAGTGCGGAGTTCGTTATTTTGCCTTTGCCGATATCTTTGGGGCTCTGTACGCTAAAGTTCCCCCAATGACCGACTTAACCAAACATATTCTGCTGATGGATGGCCCCGACCAGAAGGGCCTCATTTACCACGTTACGGGCGTGTTATTTCGGCAGGGCCTCAACATCATTCACAACGACGAATATGTTAGCCCCAACGGGCAGTTTTTCATGCGTACTGAGTTTGAGAGCGCGACCAACCAACTCGACGGCCCGGCCCTGCTATCTCAGTTAAGCGAGAACCTGTCGCCCGATATTAACCTCCGGCTCAATCCTAAAAAGAAGAAAAACGTGGTGTTGCTGGTCACTAAAGAACACCATTGCCTTGGAGAGTTGCTGATTCGGTATGCGTTCGATGAGTTGGATGCCGATATTCTGGCCGTGGTGAGCAACTACAATCATTTGCAGCCATTAGTGAGCAAATTCGGGATTCCGTTTCATTACATTTCGCACGAACACAAAACCCGCGACGAACACGAGGAAGCCATTTTACGTACGCTGGCCATCTACGACCCCGAATACCTGGTACTGGCCAAGTATATGCGGGTACTCACTCCCGGTTTTGTGCGCCATTTCTCCAACCGGATCATCAACATTCACCACTCTTTTTTGCCCGCTTTTGTGGGAGCAAGCCCCTATCGGCAGGCCCACGAACGGGGCGTAAAAATTATTGGAGCCACAGCGCATTTTGTCAACAATGACTTAGACGAAGGGCCAATTATTACGCAGGATGTGAAGGAAGTGGATCACCGGCACACGGCCAACGACATGGCGACAATGGGCCGCGATGTGGAGAAATTAGTGCTTTCCAAGGCACTCAAGCTGGTTTTCGACGACCGGGTGTTCATTCATAACAACCGCACGGTGGTGTTCTGAAAGGTGTAGTGACTACTGAGCATCCCCATACTTCGCCAGCGTCGCCCGCAAGGACTCCTGCACGGCTTTGGCCAGGCTGTCGGGTTGCAACACTGTCAGGTCTTCGCCGTAGCTGCGGAGGTGCATCATCAGGTCGGGATTGGGAGCTAAAAGAAGCCGGACGCGGCATTCGGTATCGGTATCCAGCACAACCTCCTGGGTTTGGTGAATAGGCTTCGCCTTCACGTAACGCCCGCGCAAGGGCGTAAACGACAGAATTACTTCTTCGACTGGCCCACTGCTGTCGGTAATCCCGAAAATGTGTTCAAATAATTCGCTCACGCTGATCACAACGGCGGGGGGCACATCGCAGAGATCGTCGGAAATTTCGAGGTCGCTCATGCGGTCAAGGGCGAAAGTGCGTTCCTTACCGGTTTTCTCGTCATAACCAATCACATACCAACTATCGCTTACTTCCCGAAGCAAAATCGGGTGGAGCGTGCGAATGGGCAAAACCTCTTTACTCAACGGCACAGGCTGCTCACTGTTATGCTTGCTGTAGCGGAACGTAATCTGCTTGTTCTGGTTTAGGGCCCGCACCAAAATAGGGACGTATTGCCTGTTTCGGCCCAACACCCGTTCTTCCACGTAGATTACCCGGCGCGTGGGCATGTCGGTTTTCACTTCCCGGATAATATCCAGACTCTGCCGCACTTTCTGAAGGGCATTGCTCAGTTCGTCGGCAACGGAGGCCCCCTGGGTGGCCGCCAGCACCTCGCGGGCATAGTCGAGGGCTTCCATATCATCGGGGTTGAGCATCAGTTGCAGGAGCCGGAATTGCGGATCGGTATAATAATAGCCGTTGGTTCGTTTGTCGTAGGCGATGGGCGCGTCGTGATCTTCGCGCATCCGCTGAATGTCTTTTTCGAGCGACGAAATCGACCGGATACCACATTTATCCTGGCACAGCTCAAACAGGCGTTGTTTGGAATAACGGCGGGGATACCGGCTAATGACTTCGTCGATGAGTCGATACCGCTGGAAGGCAGAACGGGTTATTGGCATAGGAATGTTTTTTACAAAAATAAAGAACAACGGAAGAAGATTACGTTTTAGGGGGGGCAGATTTGTGGCGTACAGTAAAATTTATCACTTATGAACGCACAATCTGCTTCCGTTTCATTCGCCAGGGGTGCTCAGACAACGGCCCGGCCCGCTTCGCTTACGGCCCGCCAACTATCTGAGGTGGAATTAGGCTTGTTTTTGCTTTCGCAATTAACGCCAACAGCCTCACCCGCTGCTTTGCCTGCCCTACTGAACAGCTCCGACGCTCCGTGTCTGGAACGCGCTGCCTGGACAGCTAAACAACACAAGTATCTGAACCGCGCCCGTTTGGTGCTGTCCCGTTGCCGACAACCGGCCTGTTGGGACAAACTCATCGAACGGTATGCAACCATCACCGACCATCTTGCCGCTTATGACCTGAGCAGTGACCGAAGTCGGTTCAGCGAGAAGTCCGTCGGCTTTTTCCGGAATCGGGCCGCCACGTTTAAGCAAATGCTAGCGTGATGTAGTGCTGCCCTATGGGCGGTGAGCCACGAAGGGGCTAATTACACCGCTGCATTTTAGCTGCTTCGCGGCTCACCGCCTACAGGGCAGTGCTACATTACCTCGTATCTTTGTGGCATGAATTTGCAAAATGATTTGTTGCTCCGGGCTGCCCGGGGCGAGTCCGTGGAGCGGGTGCCGGTCTGGATGATGCGGCAGGCCGGCCGGATGCTGGCCGAATACCGCGCTGTTCGTCAGCGGGCAGGTGACTTCATCACGCTCGCTAAAACGCCCGAATTAGCCGCCGAAGTAACCATTCAACCCGTTGATTTGCTGGGTGTTGATGCGGCCATTATTTTTTCCGATATTCTGGTGGTGCCCGAAGCAATGGGCCTGCCCTACGAAATGGTCGAAGCACGTGGCCCGGTATTCCCAACCACAGTTCGCACAATAGCCGACCTTGACCAACTTCGGCTGGCCGATGCCGAAACCGACCTCGGCTATGTGCTGGAGGCAATTCGGCTCACTAAAAAAGAACTCAACGACCGGGTGCCACTCATTGGATTCGCGGGCGCACCGTTCACCATTTTTTGCTATATGACTGAGGGTAAAGGCTCCAAAACCTTCTCCATCGCTAAAAAGCTGCTTTATACAGACCCGGTTTTTGCTCACGCACTCTTGCAGCGCATCACCGACAGTACCATTGCCTACCTCCGCGCCCAGATACGGGCGGGAGCCAATTTGTTACAGATTTTCGATTCGTGGGCGGGGATTTTGTCGCCGGAACAATACCGGGTGTTTTCGTTGCCGTATATCAAGCAGATTTGTGATGCCCTGAACGACCCGACTGGGGGCGAAATAGTGCCTGTTACCATTTTTGCAAAGGGTGCGTTTTTTGCCCGTCAGGAAATTGGCCAATTGAACTGTGCCGTTGTTGGTCTCGACTGGAATATGGAGCCTCGTGAATCGAGAGCGTTGATACCGGGCAAAACGCTACAGGGCAACATGGACCCGTGCGTTCTCTACGCCGATTTTGCCCAGATTCGTGCCGAAGTGAAGCAGATGATTACGTCTTTTGGCACTCAACGCTACATTGCCAACCTCGGTCACGGTGTGTATCCCGACACTGACCCCGACAAAGCCCGGTGTTTTATTGAAGCAGTAAAAGAGTTTGGGGTGAAGTAGTGTATAGTTATTTCCTCAACCCAATCGTCAACCCATACGTATAGGGCCGAACGCGAAAAAGCCCATCAGCATTGCTGACGGTGGTGAGGCCATATTGTACTGTTGGGGCCAGTCGCAACCAAAGAGAAGGCGTTAACTGGCGTTCAACCCCATAAGACCCCTGCATGAATCCTGACAAGGGTTGAGTTGCCAGACCCACACCCTGTTCCACGTAGGTTCCTACCGTTACGCCTGCACTGGCATAATGCCGCCAGGCACCAAGTTGCCCGAGGTGAAAGACAAAATCGGCCCCGGCACCCACATAATGCCAGTTGGTTTGTTGCGTTACCTGCTTGTCGCTGAAGTAGGGAATTAATCGAATGGTTTTCTCATCCACGCGCTCAACCCGAACAGAATCGGGCCGGTCGGTGGGTATTGAATAACTAACTTGCTGATTCAACTGATTGTAGATCAGGCTAGTTCGTAGAGAGAGCCGTTGGCTGAGAGGCCACTCAACACCAGCCTGAAATCGTATGCCAGCCCGCTGTGTGGAAAAGGCATGCTGAGTTTTTACTTCCTTTATCCAAATTTCATCTGTTTGTACCGGATCTATCTGCTGATAGGTAAAGAGCGGCATTACACCCACAAAAATCGTGGGCTGTTTCCGACTCACGGTGGGCTGTTTCGGGGCAAACTGTGGTAATGCCGATGGGTTGATATCAGGCAGAGCCAGACTTAAACGAACAGGCCGCAACGGTTGGTTAGGCAACATGGCAAGCGACATTGGTTGCCAATTGTTAGTGGTAGCTTCAGAACCAATGGTAGCCTGCGTTGCGGTTTTATCTGTTGACAACTGCGTCAAGGTCAAATCAGCTCGTTTTACTACATCCAATGTGGCGTTCAGCACTTTATTTGTGCTGTAAATTTTATCTGATTTAGGTACACGCTGACTACTGACAGGTGCGTTTTTTTCAGCAGAACCAGATTCTAATCCATTCACAAGTCTGACCTGTGCAGACCTGGGTATGGCGGGTTCTTTCTGTTTGTTGGTTTTATAGGGCGTTTCTATGGAAGCCAACATTCCCCCGGCATTGTCATTGGAAGCAACTGCCTTCTTTTCTTCGTTTATACCATCTGAAAGTTTGTTCCGCTGGCTATCGACCTTAGCGGTGGTCTGGGCTAGAGGATTAATTACTGGTACTTGCTCGTCTTCATCCGGTATCGGGAGCGAAGGTAACGTGGACGAATGCTTTACTTTTTCAGTCGACTGTTGTTGCGTCTGTTCGGATGTGGCTCTAAACCGGGCCGCAACCGGCGACGAACGATGGCTTACGAACCAGGAACCAATCAACAACAGAATTGCCCCCAGCCCCCCCCAAAACCAGGTATTACGCCCGCTGATGGCAGGGGCAGGGAGATCGGCCAAAATTCGCTTCAGCGCATTGGCAGGGGGATCGGACTGAAAATCGGCGAATCGCTGCCGAAAATGATCGTCCCAGTCGTCGAAATGGAGTCGGTCGAAGTCAGGATTCTTCATAGCTGACAATACCCAGTATTTTGAGTTTGGTTTTAAGGAGGTTTTTAGCGCGGGCGAGTTGCGATTTCGAGGTTCCTTCGGCAATGCCCATCAGCCCGGCAATTTCATTATGGTTATATCCGTCGATGACATACAGGTTAAACACCATCCGATAGCCATCGGGTAGTTGTTCGATCAACCTTAACAGCTCTTCCGTACCCAAGCGGGAGAGCGTATCCATGTGATCGGGAGAGATACGTTCCCAGGCATCATCGAGTTCGGTTTCTGCCTGTTGCTTATGGTTTTTGTGATATACATTAATGGCCGCATTGACCATTACACGTTTCATCCAGGGCACCAGCTTGTCGGCTTGTTCGAGGGTATGTAACTGATGAAAAATACGAATAAAGCCTTCATGAAACATATCCTCTGCTTCGGGCTGACTATGGGCATAGCGACGGCACAGGCCCATCAAACGACTCTTGTATGTGTTATACAAGGCCGTTTGTGCCCGCACGTCATGTCGCTGACACGCCTGCAACAAGTCAGATTCGGTCATGAATGGCAATTGTTGGTATTTAGACGTTAGACATCGAAAATAAGATACCGGAAATCCAGCGTCTACTTTCCCAATATTCAATAGTCAATAGTCAAGTTATGGTTTAACACTAATTTTCACGGTGGCTGAACTGGCCTTTCCTTGTATGTCGATTAAATCATACTTAAATGTAACGTCTTTTACCTTTGGGTTAGCATCCATCGTGTAATTAATAATTCCGTTAGGCAACACCTGCAGGCTAACACCTGCCGGATATTGTTTGATGGAGACTGACCGGAGTGGAGCACATAGATTATCATTACTTAACACACTAATCGGAATAATTCCCCGGCGCATGTTGGCGGTTGGCTGACTGAGTACCAACTGAACGAAGTTGTTATTGGCTTTCAGAATACAACCGGCATCGGGTTGAACAATAGTAATGGCAACAGTGGCACCCAGGCAATCGGCCCCATCGCATCGCCGATAGTGAATTTTATCGGTAGATGTACTGGTTTGGGGCTTATAAACAATGGCATTTTTTGCATTAAAATAAGCCGAACCACCTGTCGGTTTAACGGTCATGGTCAGTGGAAGTAACCGGCTTCCCTTGCACAATTGATCGTTGGCCAGCACCGGAATAATCAAGGAATCAGTAGCGAAACGCTGTCTGAACGATACCAGATCATTCTGGAGCTTTAACCGGCAGTTAGTAACCGGCTCATTGACCGTTACAGTAGCCACCGACAACAGGCAATCTGAGTCGGTGCCACCAAGCGGACAAGACCGGTAAATGAATCGCTCGCGTCCCGTAAAATTTTTGGCAGGTGTATAGACAACTTGTCCATTCTGAACCCGTACTGTTCCCCATTGGGGTGGGGTTTCGATCTGGAGCGAGGCCGGGTTGGGTTTGCCATCGCAGAACATATCGTTTCGTAACACATCGATAGTGACAGGTGTGTTGGCAATGGTTTCAGATTGGTCGACAGCTACCCCTAATCCGCAAGGAAGTTGGTCAGCATCCGAAGCCATTATTACGGCAAATTCTACAGGCGGGGGAGTCTTACTCGAAACGGGCGCGTCGCTCAAAATCGAAAAGCCATCGGCTCCGGCTACAAAAGACGGGTAGGGCGTGTAAAGCAATAATCCTTTGGGCGTGAATGATACCTCGCCTGATTTGGGTAATCGGCTCAACCGAAACGTTGTTGTCGTTTTAGGATCGGCTAACGATTTCAGATTGACAGCCAGCGGAGCATCCGGTAGTGTGAGGAGTTCATTTTCAGAACCAACAATTTCTTCCTCTTTTGTAGGCTGCACGTCCTGGCCAACCTGATCGCAGGCAAGGCTACCTGCCAACAGACCTAAAAGCAAAAGACGTGAGCGTAACAACATAAACGTAACGTGATACAGACAGAACTTCCGCGCCTTATTTGAGACTGCACTGCACGGGCCTGTCAATTAGTTATAAAGCAATAGACACTAATCTGTTAGCTAATACAGAAGACAGCCAGCATGCTCATAAGGGTTGCATAGGTGTCGAAAATAGTAAACTCACTACGAAGGCCGTACTTTTGCGGGCCATGAAGACCTATTTTCGTATTCTCTCGTATGCCCGCCCATTGGGTCGCTTTCTGGGGCCGTTCCTAACGACCTCTCTGTTAGCCAGCGTGTTTGGCGTATTGAACTTTACTCTGCTTATTCCATTGCTCAACGTGTTGTTTAATCAGGTGAGCAACGCCAAAGTTACCCAAATTCTGGACAGACCCGCGCCAAAATTATCATACGATACCTCTATAGCCGATGTGTTTCAGTATTACTTCGCCCAAATTTTCCGGCAATACGGGCAGATTGGGGCACTCCAGTTTGTGTGTGGCATTATTGTGGTATCGGTACTGCTCAACAATCTTTTCAAGTATCTATCAGTAAGGCAGTTAGAGGGTTTCAAGGCGCGCATGGTGGCCCGGTTGCGCGAGGCTGTTTTCGACAGGGCGGTACGGCTGCATTTGGGGTATTTTTCTAATGAGCGCAAAGGCAACCTCATTGCCCGCATCATGACCGATGTGCAGGAGGTAGAAGGATCCATTGCCAACACGCTCTCGGCGGCTTCCAAAGAGTTTTTCCTGTTGGTGGCCTACATCGGTGGGTTATTCTTTATCTCCGCTAAACTAACGTTTTTTGCGTTGTTGGTTATCCCCGTTTCGGGCGTTTTTATCTCGATGCTGGTGCGCCAGATGAAACGCGATGCCCAGGATGGTCAGCAACGATTGGCCAGTATTTTAAGCATTCTCGACGAAACGTTCGGCGGGATGCGTGTGGTGAAAGGTTTCAATGCCGAGAATTTTGTGCTGGATAAGTTTCGTACCGAAAACAACGGCTACCGAAGGGCCGTGCGCTCCCTCGCCAACCGGCGCGAACTGGCCTCGCCTTTTTCCGAAACAATGGGCGTGGCCGTGGTAGCCAGTATTTTGTTGTATGGCGGCTCGTTGGTGCTGTCGGGGCAGTCGGAGTTGTCGGCAGCGGAGTTTATCGGGTATATCGCCCTATTTTCGCAAGTGACGCGACCGGCCAAAGAGATTTCCAATGCGTTCAGCGGTTCGCAGCGGGGCATTGCTTCCGGCGAGCGGGTGCTGCAACTAATTGATACGGAGCAAGCTGTGGCCGACCG
>JAJAYX010000550.1 GCA_026785985.1 Rudanella sp.
AATCGCAACCCAAATCGGGGAGTTTGAAATCGAAATGACCCACCGCATGAGCACCGTCCACCATCACGTCCACGCCGTGCTTGTGCGCCATGTCGGCAATTTTCCGAACGGGCAAAATCTGCCCGGTGATGTTCACGATGTGGCAAACCATCAGGAGCCGCGTTTTGGACGTGATCGCCGACTCGTACAGGGCTACAATCTCCTCGTCGGACTTGGGGTGGTTGGGCAGTGAAATTTGCCGGTTCACGATGCCGTAGCGACGGGCTTGCTGGGCAAACATATCGAGCATAGCCCCGTAGTCCTGCACGGCCATCACTGCTTCGTCGCCCGCTTTCCAGTTCATCCCCGTGATGATCGTGTCGAGTGATTCGGTGGTGTTTCGAGTGATAATGAGTTCCTCTACGGGGCAACTCACTAACTCAGACAATTGCTTGCGGGCCACCAGCTTATCGTCGAACTGCCGGGTCCGCATGTAATAGGACGACACCTTGTTTATGTCGCGGACGTGGTTCACAAAAGCATCCATC
Organism: Rudanella sp.; assembly: GCA_026785985.1. GTDB lineage: Bacteria > Bacteroidota > Bacteroidia > Cytophagales > Spirosomataceae > Rudanella. The sequence continues at coordinate 528 of JAJAYX010000550.1, forward strand.
ACCTCGTTGGCAGCCAGCACATAGTAGCCATTTTCGAGGTGAATAAAGTCGCTGGTCACCGTGAAGTGCGACCGGAGTTCGGCCCAGAAGACTTCGTCCTGCGCCACTTCCAAAGCCGATTTCCCGGTCACGGTGTGCAGGAGTTGCTGAACCGGAACAAAGGGCAAACCGGTCATGGAGCGGAGAAAATTGCGTTTGGTCATAACAGTGAACAGTGAGCAGCCAACAGCCAACAGTTTGCTGATGCACGATTAGTTTACGTAAAACCAACTGTTGGCTGTTGGCTGCTCACTGTCAGGCCATTATCTCTTCGCCAATCGAATTGCGGGCGAGCCAGTCAAGCAGGAGTTCGTTGAAGCGTTCGGGTTGTTCCATCATGGGCGCGTGGCAGCATTTGTCGATGAAATGCAACTCCGAATTTTTGATGAATCGGTTGAACTCGTAGGCTACTTCGGGGGGCGTAATCGTATCATTTAAGCCCCAAATAAGCAGCGTTGGCATGGTAATGCTGGCCAAATCTTTCGCCACGTTGTTGCGCTGTGCCGACTTCGCAATCTGCACAATGTTCATGCACTTGGGAATGCTGCTCGTAATATCGAACACCTCATCGATGAGTTCTTTGGTGGCCACTTTCGGGTCGTAAAACGTGTAGGCCACGCGCTCGGCGATGTAGTCGTAGCTGCCGCGCCGGGGAAACGAGCCACCCATCGAATTCTCGAACAGGCCGGAGCTACCCGTGAGCAATAACCGCTTTATCTGATCGGGGTGTTTGAAGGTATAAAGTAGCCCCACATGACCACCCAGCGAGTTGCCCAAAAGCGTTAGGTCGGTCAGGTTACGGTAGGCCACAAATTTTTCAATAAAGGCCACTAATCCTTCAAGTCCGGCTTCACGAGCGGGCATGTCATAAATGGGCATCACGGGAATCACAACCCGATATTGACCCGAAAATGTGCGGATAACACCGTCCCAGTTGCTGAGGGCACCAAAAAGGCCATGCAGAAGCAATAATACGTCGCCCTGACCTTCGTCGATGTAACGAAAACCGTTTTCTTCGTGAATGGAATATGTTGCTGATGAAGCCATTAGGGTTTGTGGTTTTTGTACGGCGTACCTATTTGTTGCAAATATAAGGAAATCTAAAAATAAGAATGAAACGAAAAATTGTTACTATTGATTAACAGCTATTTAGCTTTTAACTGACTTTACATAATTATATTTTTCTTGAAAAATTACTAAACTAAGCCAACGCTCATCATATATTGGCCGCAAGACCGTATTTTTGGCGGTCAAACATAACTACTAATGCCCACTCAACCTATCGTTATTATTGGGGCCGGAATTGCCGGGCTGACCTGTGCCGTGTACTTGCAACAAGCTGGGCGCAATGTGCTGTTGCTCGAAGCCTCCGATGGCGTGGGGGGGCGGGTTCGCACCGATTTGGTCGACGGGTTTCGGCTCGACCGGGGGTTCCAGATTTTGCTTACGGCCTATCCCGAAGCACAGCGACTGCTTAATTATTCGGCATTGAATCTTAAACCATTCCGGTCGGGCGCACTCATTCACGATGACACCGACGGGTGGATGAAATTCCTGAATCCGCTGCGTGAACCACTGTCGGTATTCCAAATGCTGACCTCCCCGGTTGGCACACTGTCCGACAAACTCAATATTGTGTCGTTGCTGCGCCGAACGCAAAGTCTGCCCCTGGAGGAATTATTCCGGCAGCCGGCCACCACCACGCTTACTTTTTTGCGGGATCAGGGGTTTTCGGAGACGATGATCGAACGGTTTTTCCGGCCTTTTTTCGGGGGTGTTTTCCTGGAAGATGAACTCCGCACGTCGAGCAACTTTTTCGAGTTTTGCTTTCGGATGTTCTACACCGGCGATGCGGCTATCCCGGCCCTTGGCATGGGCGAAATTCCGGCTCAGTTGGCAGCCCAACTCCAGCCCGACAGTGTTAGGATCAACACCCCTGTTGCGCGGGTGTCGGCGGTACGGTCTTCCGGCGATGAAGTGCAATTAGCATCGGGTGAAATGATAGCGGCTTCGGCAGTGGTGTTGGCGGTCGATGCGGCCCCGGCAGCGCGTTTGCTGGGCCTCCCCGAACCCACCGTGGCCGACTTCACGCACACCACCTGCACCTATTTCGCGATGCCCAATGAACACAAGCCCGTCGTGAAAAAAGGGGATAAACTGTTGCTATTGAACGAAAAGCGATCAGGTGCGGTGCATAACCTTGCCGTCCTGACGGATGTAGCCCCCGATTATGCGCCAGCGGGTCAGAGCCTTGTCTCGGTCAGTACGCAAGGCTTAGATCGGATTGATGAAACAGCCCTGACCGCCCGCATTCGGCAGGAATTGACGGGCTGGTTTGGTGAATCGGTGAGTCAGTGGCGGCATTTGCGGACTTACCATTTGCCAGAAGCCCTGCCCGCCTACGGCCCCGAAACTCCCACCAAACCCCTGCAACTTGCCCCCGGCCTGTTCCAGTGTGGCGACCAAACAGCCTATCCGTCCCTGAATGCGGCTATGCAAACGGGGAGATTGGTAGCTTTTTCAGTGAACAGTCCCGGCGGGGAACCGCAACATTGAACAGGCAGCAGTGTGTGCTGAGTTGTTGACTGCTCACTGTTAACGGCTCACTGCCTCCCCCATTGCCAATCCTGACAAAAAAGCCCCTTCCACGTTGCCGGAGCCGAAGCCGTCGCCCCCGAACAGGAGTAGGGCGGGCGTGTTGGCCTTTAGAAACGGCTCCGGGTGGCGAACTTCGGTGAGGCTGTATCGCCAGCGGTGAACCTGATAGGTGAGGATGTCGGCAGGGGGAATCAGGTCAGTAAGTTGGTCGAGCAAGATTTGGCCCACGGTCATCGGGTCATCCTCAAAATGAGTTTGGCTGAAGGCGGCATCGGCCTGAATCGTGACAGACGTTTGGTTGGGTGAAATTCCTTTTTGATAATTGTCGGCTACCCAGACTACCGGACTTTGAGTGGGTCGGGCAACTCCCGGACTGGGAATGTGACTGGGTTTGTTGAGCACGGCCATCACCACTATGCAGGGGGCATACCGAATGGCTTCTAAAGCAGCCATATCCACTTCGTCAGCACCAATGTTGCTGTCGCGAAGCAACGTTAGAACTTGCGGAGCGGGGATAGTGATGAGCAGATTGCTTGCTTCAAATGTGTTGCCCGATTCACAAATCGCCCGCCAGCCGTTGCCTCCCTCGTGGGTTATTTTTTCAAGCCGAATAACCCGTTCGCCCATTTTAACATTGACGAGTTGGGCCATATATTTGGCAATGGCACTCATGCCGTTGTCGCCAACATAATGCAAAGGAGCATCAACGGAGTCGGTTACAGGCCAAATTCCGGCAATGCCTTCCAGTAGTAATGTTTCAACAAAAGCTTGAAATTCAGGAGATTGGGCGGTGAAGTATTGTGTACCATGGTCAACCCGGCTCCGGTCAATTCGGCGGGTGGCCAGCCGACCACCCACGCCCCGGCCTTTATCGAGGATGGTGACGGTGTGTCCCTTTTTAGTAAGTTCGCGGACGACAGTAAGGCCAGATATACCGGCTCCGATAAGTAATGTTGATGGCATAAATCGCTTGCTGTAATTGCAGGTTAACTGCGGGGTTAACTTTTTTGTTGAGAATAGGATGCGTCGAATTACGCCATTAACCGGACTCGTTTCGTTGTTGATTGCCCTGCCTCTGGGGTTTTTGCTGCTTTATCCGGCCCTCGTTCGGTGTCTGCTAATTTCGTTCTCAACCGATTTTCAACCCATCCATACAGGTGAAAACCCACTTTATGTCAGTCGACTAACCCCCGTTCGGCAACAGCAGCAGGTGTTGGTGAACGACAAGGAAGCAAGCAACCGAATCAGGTCGTTTTGGGGTAATAAACAGGGCCGGGCCATCTTGATTTATTGCCACACACCAGCCCAATATGCCGATTATTGCGGGGGTGGTGATTCCGAATCGTCGGCGGGATGCAGTTTGGGAACCCCTTGGGGTGTCTCATTTTTGGTGCTTGGGCCAGATGGCAACAACCCCGACGTGATTGCTCACGAACGCTGCCACGACGAATTGCTGGCTCGTGTGGGCTGGTGGCGCACCAACCGACAGATTCGGCAGTGGTTGAACGTGTGGCTGGCCCTGATGGTCGATTACCGCTTTACGAACCCGCAAGCCGACCCCCGTCAACGCGCCCGCGATTTCCACGACGAATGGGAATACCGCGCCTACGGGCGACAAATGGCCCTTTCACTGGACGAACTCGAAACAATGCGCGGCTTTTTCGGGGGCGATTATCACCACGTCATGCTGGCCTATTACACGGGGGCCGCCGAGGTGTCGCGCTGGCTGGCCAAGGTGGGTAGCAAGGGTCCGGCAGACCTGGCCCGGCGGGTAGGTGAGGGAGAGGGATTTGGGGAAGCTTACCCAACTTCGGGCCATCAGGCCAACCAAAAACAGCAACCTGTGTCACCGACACATTAATGGTTTGTGGCGACCTTTCTGTTCAGAACCGACTGGCTTTCAAGGGAGTTTGGCCCGCGATAAAGTCAAAGTCAACATCATTATGCAACAAGGTCATGTTGGTCGTTAAGGCATAATGGGCAATCAAACAGTCGTTGGCTTTTCGAATAGTTACCCCTTTTTTACGAAGGCTCCGGTATAATTC
>JAJAYX010000551.1 GCA_026785985.1 Rudanella sp.
CGGCCCAATGGGTCGCGAAATTTTTCGAGTAGTTCCTGGTCGGTCATTTAATCATTTTCTTGCCATTGCTTTCTTAACGGCTTCCACAATTTTATCAGACGTGAGGCCGTATTTCTGCATCAGTTGGTCGGGGGTGCCGCTTTCGCCAAAGGTATCATCAACCCCAATCATTTCGAGAGGGCTGGGCAAATTACGGGCCAAAACCTGAGCCACGCTATCGCCCAAACCACCGTTGAGCATGTGTTCCTCTGCGGACACCGCGCAACCCGTTTTGCGAACTGATTCCAGAATGGCCGTTTCGTCCAAAGGTTTGATCGTGTGAATATTAATGATGTCAGCTTCGATGCCCTCAGCCGCCAGAATTTCCCCCGCTTTGATGGCTTCCCAAACCAAATGGCCCGTTGCAAAAATCGACACCGCGTTGCCTTCGTTCACGTGCCACGCCTTGCCAATCTCGAATTTCTGATCGGCAGGCGTAAACACCGGGATCACCGGGCGGCCAAACCGCAGATAGACCGGCCCCACATGGTCGGCGATGGCCAGGGTTGCGGCTTTCGTCTGGTTATAGTCGCAGGGGTTGATGACCGTCATATTGGGCAGCATTTTCATCATACCCAAATCTTCCAGAATCTGGTGAGTAGCTCCGTCTTCGCCCAACGTCAAGCCCGCGTGCGAGGCACAAATCTTGACGTTTTTGTTGGAATAACACACCGACTGCCGAATCTGGTCATAAACCCGTCCGGTGGCAAAGTTGGCGAAGGTGGTGGCAAAGGGAATCTTGCCTCCAATGGTCAGCCCCGCCGACACACCAATCATGTTGGCCTCCGAGATGCCACATTGCACATAGCGATTCGGGAACTCCTTAATGAAGTTTTCCAGCTTCAGCGAGCCGGCGAGGTCGGCGGTGAGGGCCACAACATTCGGGTTGTTCTTGCCCAGTTCGTAGATGCCCGCGCCGAATCCTGAGCGGGTATCTTTCTTTTCGGTGTATTCGTATTTCTTCATGTCGTGTTGGGGGGGTGTGTAGAGACGCAAAATTTTGCGTCTCAACGTCACCAGGATTTTGCGCCTTTACACCAGTAATGATTAGTTCGCCGAAGCGAGGGTTTGCAAAGTACTCAAAAAATAACGGGCCGACGGGCAATTGGGGTGTTCGGCGGCTTGTTGAATAGTGAAACCGTATTTGAGCATTCGGCAGGCAAGAATCGGTTTGGTACCTACACCACGACCCGTTTTTTGCAGAAACAATTGCCGAATAGTTTCAAATGGTTCGTTATCGTCTTCAGGCTTCTCAAACCATACAGGTTCACCAACAATTTCACTCAATACAGTACCAGAAGCCAAAAACCAAGCTTCGGCTTCTTTCACGGCCACAATAATATGCTGGTCCTTAGTCTCGGTAATACGTTGTTTGGTGGCCTGAACGGACGTATCTCGGTCTAAATCCGTTAAAACAATAATGGTTTCAGCACCGTATCCCTTCAACTTAGCCCGTTTAGGTTCCAAATTGTGTGGCAGGAGATTACCATTGCCATCTGCATCTTCTATAGGAATAACACAATGCAGATTTAGGCTTCTCAACAGCGTTTGAAAGCCCACCGATTTTACAATCTTCACTTCGGTATCGCCCTCGCAGATGAATCCAATGTTCACCATGCCAGCCCTCCGTTCAATGAATTGGTTAGCCAGGCTTCGTCAGCACGCATCCCGTAAAAATCCTCTTTGCGGAATTGCTGCACCTGCGTTGCCCCATTCTTTTTATCGACCACCACAAATTCTTCCGGGCGCACCCTCGAGGCCATCGTTTGCGAATGCGTATTCAACCAAATGTAATGCCCCCGCTCCTCGCACATAATGCGGAAGAAATCCACCAACTCGCCCGCTACCTGTGGGTGCAAACCATTTTCCGGTTCTTCGATGCACAAAAACTGGGGCTTGTCATCGCTCTGATAAACAGCAGTCAGGAGGGCAAGAATGTTGTAAGTGCCATCGGAGATGAGGTCTTTGGTGAAATAGTTTGGACTATCTTTTTCAAACCAGTGCAACTCGTTCCGGTCATCCACCTCAACTGCCTTGAAACCGGGGACAAACAATTCCAGCCACTCGAAGATTTCGTTTTTTAGCGTCTCATTGGAGAGAACACGTTTGAGAACCTTTTCGAGGTTGGATGCCGATAAAGACAAACTCTGATCGTCATTTCGGACGAGTTTCAATAGTCTTTCGTTACGAACGAAAATCCGGGAGAAGCCACCAAGTAGTTGTCTGTCTTCTTCTGCGTTGCGATTACCCCAAGTGCTACCGGTAACTGTATATTCCTGCTCTCCTTTGAGACTTGGGCGTTGTACGAGTCTGTGCTCTGATGCCCCACTCATTTCAAACTTGACTTGCACCGCCCAGTCAGGATGATTCCGATTAGTGTAAGACCCTTGACCACCAAAAAGACTCTCAACTGTCCCTCTTTCAGTTTTTGCTGACAGGTTCCAAAACTCCAAAGCCTCGAAAATATTGGATTTGCCTGACCCGTTGGGGCCAACAAAGACCGTGAACGGATTCGGCTCTACAAGCTCGATCCGTTCAATGGACTTGAAATTTTCGATGACAAGGCGTTTGATCTGCATGGGTCAATAATCCGACATACCAACCGATAACGGCAATTGATTCA
>JAJAYX010000552.1 GCA_026785985.1 Rudanella sp.
GTGCCGGTATGTACCGTACCCTCATTCATATCATGGAACTGCACCTAAGCGCGGAAGGAACTGTTATTTTGATTGACGAATTTGAGAACAGTCTCGGCGTAAACTGCATTGACGAATTGACTACTGAAGTGAAGGGAGCGGTGGGGCGCATCCAGTTCATCATTACTAGTCACCACCCTTACATCATTAACAGTATCAGCACTGCCAACTGGAAAATAGTTACGCGCGAAGGCGGGCGAGTGCGGGCGCAGGACGCGGAAACGTTCAACATAGGCCGTTCTAAACACGAAGCTTTTATTCAGTTGCTGAACCTGCCCGCCTATACTACCGGCCACCTATGAATCTGTATTTTCTATTAGAAGGTAAAACCGAACGTTTTTTTTACGCTCGGTTTCTGGACTACTTTTTCGGGCAACGTCTTCAAGCTGTCGAATTTGCCGATGCGGCCCAAGCAAACCAGTACTATCTGGTAAGTAGTGCGGGATACCCGTTTATATACACCGGCTCCCGGCGGGGCAGTTCGGGTGATGCTGTCCTTAAGAACGCCATTCTGGATATAAATAGCCATCCGGTATATGACTACCTGATTGTGTGTCTGGATGCCGATAATACTACTGTTGCCGAGCGGGAGGCCGAGTTTGATCGGCACATTCAACTGTTAGCCGGTCAAGGGGTCCGACTGAATCCACGCTGTGCGTATCAGCTTATCGTTCAGAACCGATGTATCGAAACTTGGTTTCTGGGCAATCGAAAATTATTCAAACAAAATCCAACTTCGGAGCCGCTACGGGCTTATGTGGCCTATTACAATGTAAAACGGAACGACCCTGAACAGATGGGGAACTTCGACGACACGTACACTCATCAGGATTTTCACTTACAATATTTACGAGCCATGTTGCGCGAACGGCGACTGAATTATCAGAAACAACTGCCTGATAGTGTTACCATGACCGACTATTTGGAGCAACTTGTCAAACGGGCCGAAAGCCCTGAGAAGCACATTGCGTCCTTTGCCCAATGGTTGAGTTTCTGTCAGTACCTCAACAGTCGGCTATTGGCTGATGACCAGTCATAAGAAAGTCGTTGAGGCTTGAATAAACTCATTGGTTATCGAATTATTAGGAAAGACAATCGAGAAGAGTGGTATATGCGCTTCTGAGGATTGTGATATATTAGTTACTCTGCGTTGTCAAGTCTCCGGCGACAGGCAGCAAGCCGCGAGGTCAGGTTTTCACCCCAACCGGCCATGTGTGTAAAGGCTCCTACGTCGCCATCAGCCCTTTGGGTTGTTGGGTGAGATGTTAAAACTACCATATATGGAACTGGAACAAAAAATAATGTACGTTCTTGTTTTCGGTGGTCTGATCCTTTTTGTAGTTCTGTTTTTGGTCGAACTATTGACAGGTCAACCTCATAGCTCGTTGCTGTTAACTGTAGCGATTATCTCAACCTCTATTGGTCTTATGCTTCGCTTTGGAGAGTATGGTAGAGCAAAAAAATGACCCCGGTGACATCAAGCTGCCCGGCGTTCAGATGCTTTTTGAGTTCGCTCCGGCCCGCCGGTGCGGTCATTCGGTAGTTGCAACGGTCGGGTTAATGTTTACTGAGTTCGCTCATCACCGGCGACAGGTTGCGCTTTGACGACAAGGTGCAGTGATTTCCAGTAACTTTGCTTCATGGAAGCAAGCATTTACATTTCCATTCCTTCAGATTACGGTCGCTTCGGCGATCCGATTCAAAGCAACCTTCGGCAATGACACCGATGATTTATTCCTTCGGACGGCTTTACAGGCACTTATCAAGTCAGAAACGCCCATCAAGTCAGTTCGTTTCGACAAAAATGCCTTTTAGGGCTTGACCATTGACAGCAGGAGCGGGGTTTTCGATTTGTCCTGCACCGATGAGAATGGCAGCCACTTCATCGTTGAGATGCAGTTGGGCTATGCCACCCACTTCGTGCAACGAATGAAGTACTACACATTACAGAAGTTCAATACGTTGGTCGAAAAGGGTGATTTTGATTATGCCAACCTGCCCAAAATCTACACTATCGCGCTTTTAGAGAAAAATATTCTGCCAACTAAGCAATTTCACACGGTTTCCAACCTGCGAAGCGAAGATGGCGAAATCATTGACCGGCAGATGACGTTTATCACGGTAGAATTGAGCAAGTTCAAGAAGAAAATTGCTGGTATTCAGACCGATTTAGAAAAACTGGTTTATACCATGCAAACGATACACACAGCCGAACCCACGCAATACCCGGCCTTCTGGACAGAGGAATGGCTAAAACGGGCTATTGATGAGTTGGACACTTGAAAGATGACCCCAGAAAAACGGGCGTACTTTGCACGGGTGACAGCGGCCAATGCCGAAGCGGTAAAGGCTGAGAAACGAAAGATTCAAAAAGCAGTAGAGCGGAAAGAAACTGAAACCGTAAAAAACTTATTGGATTTAGGAATTTTAACTACCAGCCAAATAGCCAAAACTGTTGGAGTAAGTGAAGATTTTGTACTCAAAATCGCTGGCGACAAATAGCGCGGCTCAACGGTCAGCGTTTTTTGCTGGCAGTTCAGCATCTTGGCGACAAACAGCGCGACTCGTAGTTTAGCGTTTTTTTTCTGGCCGTTCAACGTCTTTGCGACAGTCAGCGTGGCTCGTGATGTGAGGTTTGCAAAGCTTGGCTCAATAGGAAGTGTGTCTGTGTGCGCTCTGCGTGGGGTGGCTCTTTGGCGACATGAAGCGCGTCCCAAAGTCGAACGACAGCCCAACCGTCCATGTGTGTAAATGGGTCGTTCCTCCCCATCAGTCCCTGCGTGGTACTGTCTTTCAATCCAAGGAAAACGCTGGTAAAATTTCA
>JAJAYX010000553.1 GCA_026785985.1 Rudanella sp.
CCGACTGCCCTCAGCCTTCTCGATTAGTTGGTCAAACTCGGGTTCTGTGAAGGGTTTTCCGGGCAGATAAGGCGCGTTTTTCTCTTTCAGCGAAACTCGATTTTGCTGCTCAAATGCCCTCAATACATTCAAAATCAGTTCTTCGTCCTGATCCGAAAGAATAGCTATTTCGATTGTTCGCATGATTAGCTTGCGTTTTTATAAAGATAACGAAAAGTAAGCTGTCTTGGTGAACTGCCTACTTTTTAATCACTTCCCCTTCTTCACTTTCACCTTTTTCTTCACCCCCCCCTTCTCCTCAAAAGCGGCCACTTCTTTCATTAATTCTTTAAGGTCGAATTTCGACTCGGGGCTGAGGTCGCGGGCCATTTGGCGGTCGTCGTCGGAGAACATAATCGCTTCGATGGGTTGGCCAATGTACGTCTCGATGTCGCGCAGGAGGGGTTGCTCTTCGGGAGCGCAAAACGCCACGGCCCGGCCCTTGCTCATACCCCGGCCCGTGCGACCAATGCGGTGAACATAGTTTTCGGGTGGTTCCGGCATGTCGTAATTCACCACATAATCGACATTCGGGATATCGATGCCCCTCGCACTGATGTCGGTGGCAATCAGAATTTTAACCACGCCATCGCGGAACGACCGCATTACCTGGAGCCGATCCTCTTGTTCTTTGTCGCCATGAATAGTTTGGCTCTGAATCCCCACCCGTTCCAACGCTTTCAGTACACGTTCGGCCCGTACTTTGGTACGTACAAACACTAGCATTTTGCTGTCGGGATGCTCGTTGATGAGCCGTTCGAGGAAGAACCGCTTGTCGTCCATTTCCACAAACGCAATGAAGTGGGTGATGTTGGTGTTAACGGGGTTATCCGGCGAAATCTGAATCCGTATGGGGTTCACAACCAGCGAGTAAGCCAATTTCTTGATTTCTTCGTCGATGGTGGCCGAGAAAAAGAGCGTTTGTCGGGTACGGGGCAGGTGCCTGATCAAATCGCGAATGTCCTTGATGAAGCCCAGCGCGAGCATGTGGTCGGCTTCGTCTAAGACCAGCATTTCCACCCGGTTCAGACGCAAATGCCCCTGATGCACCAGATCAAATACCCGGCCCGGCGTGGCCACCAACACATCGAACCCTTTGTCTAAACGGGCAATTTGCGGGTCTTGATCTACGCCACCCGTCACGGCAAAAATCCGTACTTTCGTGTGGCGGGCCATTTCCTGGAAAGCCTCAGCAATCTGAATGGCCAACTCGCGGGTGGGCACCATCACCACACAACGAATGCCCTCGGAGCGTGACGATGTTTTGCGAACGTGCAACTGACTGATGATCGGAATGGCGAAAGCCGCCGTTTTTCCGGTGCCGGTTTGGGCAATAGCCAGCACATCTTCCCCCTGCAAAATGTGCGGAATAGCCTTGAATTGAATATCGGTCGGGCGTTTGAATCCCATCGTCTCCAGATTCTGCTTAACTTCGGGGGCTATCGTATAATCGCTGAATTTCATAACTTGTGATACTGAATAAGCGTCTTAGCCCCAAAGGTACGGGGACGTAGTCATACTTGGGCTTAATAGTGGGTTTCGGGGGTAATTCCTAACTTTGTTTACAATCACATCAATAGGTTATGTTAAACGTTCAATACGTCACCGACAGCAAAGGCAAAGCTCTTTACGTTCAGGTTCCAGTTAAAGAGTATGAAAAATTGCTGGCTAATGCGGAAGAACTCGCGGATATTATTGCCTATAAAAAGGCAAAAAAGAAGCCAGGTAATGTAGTTTCGTTTGAAGAAGCTTTTGCAGCGGTTGAAGCCCATCAAAAACAGTAGGCCTCATGACCTATACAGTTGTTATTACGGAGTATGCTATTCGCCAACTGAAGAAACTGCCTCCGCAAGTGGTTGCCAGATTGAAGGAAGCAATTGCAGCTCTGGCCGATGAGCCAAGACCTTTCAATTACATAAAACTGACCAATCTGGAAGCGTATTGTATCCGGGTTGGCAGTTACAGGGTTATTTACGAGATACACGATACCATTCTAACGGTAGTAGTGGTTGATGTATCAGACCGAAAGAAATCATACAAGAAACGGTGATGTCCAGCAATCAACCCACCCAGCCCCCCATTCGCTACGATGCCATTGTGGTTGGCTCCGGTATCAGCGGTGGCTGGGCCGCTAAAGAACTGACCGAAAAGGGACTGAAAGTCCTGATGCTCGAACGGAGCCTGCATGACCTCCTCACCCTGCCAAAACCCCTCGCTCACCTACATGGCCCTCACCGCACGGGCGGCAGACTTCGCGGTGAAGGAGTTGAAAAAGGGGAATTTGTGAGGAAGATAAATTTGTACAAAAGGCGCAAAAATGCGACTTTCGAATTGTCGTACTAAGCAGCTATGAAGGATTTGCAACTTGTTATTGAAGCCAGTGATGATGGGTTTTGGGGCCGCGTCACGTATGATGACGATCTGATTGTGGATCAAGCCGAAACTGTCGAAGCATTACAGCAAAACATGAAAAAACTGCTGCTCGACTTTCACCAGCTAACTGACGTTACCTTTACGCTTGCCTATGACCTCTACGCTTTTTTCGAGCGATACTCCTACCTGAAAATATCGGAGATTGCCGAGGAAGCGGGTATGAACGCTGGTTTACTTCGGCATTATGCCGCTGGTAGTAAAAGCCCTTCTGCCGAACAAGTGAAACGGATTGAAGAGGCCGTTCATCGGCTGGCCATTGAGCTGGCAAGTGTTCAGTTGGTCGCGGCTTAACCAAAGAGCCACAG
>JAJAYX010000554.1 GCA_026785985.1 Rudanella sp.
GCCGATGGGAACCGATGGCGGGGCGTTGTTTATGAACCCCCAGATTGTGGCCCGGCATAACGTGGTACCACAGGGCATTTCAGCCGACCTTATTGCCACCAAATACGGCTACACGCGCTCGGATGTGGACAGCTACGCGGCTGAGTCGTACCGGCGGGCGGTGGAGGCTCAGGCCAATAACCGCTTCTCGAAAACGCTGGTGCCACTCAAAGACGAAATTGGAGTTACCCTGCTGGATCGCGACGAGGGTGTTCGGCCCGGTACCACGGCAGAGAGTTTGGGGAAACTAAAGCCCGCTTTTGAAATGATGGGACAGATGGGCTTAGACGCGCTGGCCCTAATGAAATATGCCGAGTTCAACAAAATCAACCACGTTCACCACGCGGGTAACTCGTCGCAAATTGTGGACGGTTCGGCGGGGGTGCTGATTGGCAGCAAGGAATTTGGCGAGAAAGCAGGGCTAAAACCTCGGGCACGCATCAAAGCATTTGCCATTGTGGGTTCAGAGCCAACCATCATGCTTACCGGCCCTATTCCGGCGGCCCGTAAAGTGCTGAAAAAAGCGGGCATGAGCATCAGTGACATCAATCTGTTTGAGGTAAATGAGGCTTTTGCCGCCGTACCCATGTTGTTTATGGACGAGTTGGGCGTTGACCACAGCCAGGTAAACGTCAATGGGGGGGCTATTGCCCTGGGACACCCGCTGGGCGCGACGGGAGCCATTATCTCAGCCACCCTCCTCGACGAAATGGAGCGCACCGGCAAGCAGTTTGGCCTTTCGACGCTCTGTATTGGCGGGGGTATGGGCATCGCCACGATTTTTGAGCGGGTTAACTAACAATCCAGTGGTTCAATAGGTTGTTTGTCTATACCAACTCTCAACGGTTATGGCAAACAACAAAACAATGAATCAGCCTGGCTCAGAATCGAGCCACACGAACGCCCGAGATACCAATGGGGAACGCCCCAATATGGAACGGGAGATGAGCAACGAAAACAAAACGAAGCAGGAACCAGAAGCCGAACATAAGGCCCCCAAATCGAAGCAGCAATTAGCCGACGAACGTGGTGGACACGGGCATTCGGGCCACAGCGATTCCCGAAACGGGAGCCGGAAATAGCAAACAGGCGCACAGATTGTTTACTCTGTGTGCCTGTCTTTTATATAACCCGCCGATTATTAAACCGAAACACATCGGGCCACGCACCCAGCGGGTCGATCACCACGATGCGGGCGGTGGGCAATTCAGGGAGCCAAAGAGGCAAGTTCTGGCTGGTGGGCCACACCAATTTACGATAGATTTCCCGCCCACTGCCATCCAGCACAACCAGTGGCATGGCATCGGCAGGGAGTTGGGCCGTGAGGGTTCCCAGGCCATCGTCGGCCCATTTCTGGTTGTTCATTTTCACTATTATCGCATCGCCCGCCCGATAAACGCTCTCAATCGACACGTCGAATACCGGCCGTTCGGTGAGGTAAGTGGTTAGGAAACGGATGGAGTCGGGGAGGGCGTTGGTTAGGTGTTGCACAAAAGCCGCCGAGGTGAGTGACGTGGGTTTACCGGCACTGTTTTTCTGGCTAAAAAATTGCCCGATGCTCAGGCTCAGGGGTTTGTCGCCCCATACTTCGCCAATGCTGCTAAAAACCATAGCCGCCCGGTCACGCTCCACATACGTTTGTCCGCTCGAAAGGGCCAGAGTTGGCTCAAAATCAGCCGCCAACCGACGCTGCTGATCGTAGGTTTTATTTCGTTGAGCAAGTCTGTCGCGCAGGCGGTCAAGGCCAAAACGCTCCTTCACGACCTGCAAAGCCAAATACTCTACCAAACTGTTCTCTACCAGTCCTGCACCCGGTGCAGTATGGCGATTTGTCCATTGTTTCAGCACCTCGCGGATGGCCACGTAGACCAAATAATCCAACTGTTTCGGCTCACGGGTATCGGCAGTCCAGCCCTCGGTCTCGGTCAGGCGAATATGGCCGGGAAGTGAGCGGGTGGTTTCGGTGGGGGAGGGTGCTTCGGTCAGCGTGAGGTGGTCGTAAGGATAGGTCCCGAACAATGCCGTTCCTCGCCGGAGCGCGTCAGAAACAGCCTGCTGCCAAAGGGCGACGGTTTCTGGATGTTTGTATCGAATGGTTAGGGCAATAGTTCGATTGTCAATCGCTATGACCGACGATTTTGATTGTAACGCCAGCGGTTCGGCAATGGCCCAGGATTGTTTGGTTTGGGTAAGAAGAGTCGCTGGTTTATCATAATCATGTTGACTGATAAGCAGTTGACCCGCTATGCACAACACAAATAAGCTGCCTGACAGTGAGGCATATTTCCACGAAAACTGTGCTTTTAGTTGCCTGACCCGCGCTGAAAAATCGATCACCACCCCCCGATTGTAGCCCCATAAGCCCAGTGTAATGAACACGCCAGCCACTGTCAGCCAAACGCCAGCAAATGCCCATCGGGCCGACGCAAACGCCCCATAACCAGCCAGTTCTGAATAAGCATCCGTTCCCGGTAACCACCCATACAACCACCGACCCGCCGATTCGTAGCCAAAACGGGGAGCCAGCATCAACACCATCAACATCACGACTGATACCACATGGCTTGCCAGCCGGTGATTCACCAAAATGGCCACCACAAACGCCAGCGCGATCCAGCACACATATCCGAGAAAAGCTCCTAACCCCAAATCGAGGGCGTATAATGGCCAGTCAATCGGATACGAGCCGGTTGCTACTTGAATCAGAACCCCCGTTGCCCCCAACGACAGCGCCAGCAAAGCCGCCACCCCAATCATGGCCAGCAGTTTGGCCAGCATGGTTAGGGCGGTTGATGTGGGCATGGTGTCATAGATGGCCCAGATGTTCACCGTGCGCTCCCGAAAAACCAGTTCGCCTGAAAAAACCATCAGAAACAGGCCCACATAAATGACCAATGGTTCGCGCAGGGCTGTGAGTCGGGCGGTTGTCAGCATGGCCGGGAAATTAGGATTATCGAACAGCATGGTGGCAAAAACTACCAGCAACAGAGCCAGAAACGCCACCACAACCCGAAAAGCGGTCTGTTTCACCATCCCCAAAAACTCATGCCGGGCCAGCAAGAGAAACCGGGGGGGCGAATAAACCGGGGCGAACGAAAAGGCTTTTCTCCATGCCAGCCAGTGTCGGCTGTTTTTTGTTTTTGATGGGTTGAGAACCGGTTTATCGTTTCCCGTAGTCTCCCTAAACGTCATAAACGAAAACTGCCGTTCGGCCTGAGCAATCAATCCAAACGATAGCCCCAACCACAAAATTCGGTTGATGAACAGCATGGGCGGGTAGGCCAAATACCCCGTATTCTTATCGGCAATGGACATGAGCATGACCCCGTTGCGGACCATTCCCACCCCAAACGGGTCGAGCAATAGTAACAAATCGTTGGGGAGATCGTCGCCCACGGAGAGGTTCGACACCAGAAAATAAAGCACCATACCAAACATAGCCACATAGGCTCCGGTCATCTTTCGCGTGAAAACCGTAGCCGAAAACGCAATGCTGACAATAATAAACAAGTTCTGAATCAGCAACATAAAGAATCCATCGAGCAGTTGCCCCACCGGAACGGGGCCGTTGATGCCCTCCGCGAAAAGAGGCACTGCCAGTGTACCAAGCGGATAAGCCAGGGCCAGCACAAAGACCGTGAGCAGGGTGCCAAGCAGTTTGCCCAGAAAATACTCGCGGTCGGCAATGGGAGTGGCGTATGCATAATCGGCCACTCTGTATTCGAGGTCTTTGGTAAGTGCCTGACCCGCCAGCAAACAAGCCACTACCGTCAAAATAAGCCCCGGCGAAGCCAGAACGAGGTAAGCGTTGGCGGCAGAATTGACCCACAACAGCCGATTGCCAAACTGACTGTGAGCACCCAAGCCGTACCAGATTCCCTGCCCAAAAATGAGGACCAAATACAGCCACGTAACGGGCCGCGCAAACTGATACCGAAACTCGAAGCGGAGGAGATGAAGGGGTAGCAAAGTGGTTGACTGTTTAGGGGTTCTACAGACGTAAATTACCTCCGCAATATAAACAGTTACTGGTTAACGTGCTACAACCGGGTTTATCGCTGTCAAAAACGTGACTGACACGAACGAAGACAAAGCGGTA
>JAJAYX010000555.1 GCA_026785985.1 Rudanella sp.
CGCTCGGTGTGGCTCCCTTCCAGACCATCAATGACAATCCGGTCGGCATCGCGGTCTCGACCGATCAGATTTACTTCGGCGACACCGGCAGCGGCTATTACTATACCTACCGCTTCAACCTGCTCTCCAAGTCCTCCACGGCTTTAGGCAGAGCCCGGCCGTACTCGCTCAAAGGGGCCAGTCCAGCCACCAAATACAGCTATATCTGCACCAATTTCGAGAACGAACTGATCGGCATCGTGAACGGTACGGCGGGCGGCAATACCGCGTCCAGCTTCTCGACGACGGTCGTCAACGGGCAGCTCAAAGGCACGCCCGACCAGGCCAACGCGCAGTTGGCGACCAACAGCAAGAGCGTGTTTGTTTTCTGCAACCAGGCCCTCTGGAAGCTCCAGGCGGACAACACGCTCAAACTTGTCGCCGGAACTGCGGGACAAAAAGGCTATGTCGATGGCGCAGGAACAGCGGCCCGGTTTCAGGATGGCGGCTACGCCCGGGGCAACACCATCGCCGTTGACGAGAGCGACAATGTGTTCGTCAACGATTACGGGTCGGGCTGTGTTCGGAAGGTGGACGCGTCGGGCAACGTGACGACGGTCGTGGGCAGCAAAAAATTGTTCGGCCTGAGCGGAGCCACCAAATCGGGCCGGGGGCATCGGATGGCGTTCCGCTTTGACCAGTTCGACATTGCCGTTGCGCCGGACGGGACGCTGTACGTGATCGCCAACAACGACGTGACCAGTGCCACGTTGCGGTTTGCGGTCTATAAAGTGGTGATCGACAAGTGATTGATCCGTACCAAACTTCATTCACAACCATCAGGTTAAAGAAGCCTTCACCAGCACCTGCAAGCAGGGAATCCTGACAACCGGCAAAACCAATGCAATTATGAAAAACCAACAATCTGTATGGTTCCTCGCGCTGACCCTGCTGCTGGGTCTGGCGTTTAGCTGCGACAAAAAGACCGACGCGGCTTCGCAAGGCGGCACCGCCGAAGGGTCGGCCAACGTTAAATTGACGCAAAACGGGCAGGTCGTGACCGAGTTCAACGCGACCCAGGTCGTGGCCATCGGCGGGGGTGATTATGCGGTGACCATCGCCAGCCCGGATCAAAAGCACAACCTCGTCCTGACCATCAAGGGCGAGTCGACCGGCACGTATCCGTTCATCACCCCCAGCCAGGTTCTCAGCGTGAGCAAGGCTAACTTTCTGTACCAGAGCTATGCACTACCGGCTGCCAGTGCTGGCACGGTCGGTATCCTGCTGCCCACCACCGGCGAAGTCGTACTGAAAACGGCCAGCAAAACCCGATGCAGCGGCACGTTTACGGGTACCGGTAAAAACAACAAGGACGGCAAAACCTACACCCTCTCCGGTACCTTCGACGCGCCGGTGGTCAACTGACCCGCCAAAAAAACGGGCGATTCCGTTGCCGAAATCGCCCGCGTTTCCACCTTGTACGATACAGTTTTTACTTCGTCAAGGCTTACTCATTGGCCAAACAGTACTAAAACAGACCCATAAAGTTTGCAAGCATCAACTAAAATATCTGGATAGTACTGCCCACCAGCAAGGGTAATCCAGTACTCTACCCTGCTAAAATAGTTGGTTGATTATGAGCGATTTGCCTTTTGAGCCATGCTATTAGCCGTTGCAAGAGCGGCCACAGCAAAACTGTCTGATGCAACTCACCCTGCAACAAGGACCGCAGTTGATTCAACCCATAGCGGGCAAAACTATTCGTTTTGTAGCCATGATTTTTGGTCTTAATTGGTTGTACTTTTTGGTGATAATACAACCCAACGTTGACACAAAAAGCATACGCCAGACTTACCAGTACTACCAATTTACTGAGTTTCTCTAAGCTGCGAAGATGCGTCGATTCTAAGTCAAAACCGCGCCGTTTGAGGTTTTGAAAAAAGGCTTCAATACACCACCGCTTTCGGTAAAGTTGCCCAAAAAATTTGACATCCACGTTGCCAAACAAATATAAATACTCGTCTTCATCAAGCCGCTTTACCCAAACCTTCCCCCAGCAACCATCCACCTGACACTCGTTGAACCAACAGCTTGCCCCTACCGCCAATTCCAGGTCGGTAATCAAGATCCTTTCTCCACTTGTAGTGGTAATAGAATGGTGTTTAGGGAAACGCATTACAAAGTTTAACTGATTGTCTTTTAGATATTTAATCCATTTGTGACCGACAAACTCTCGGTCGCCAATGACCAACCCAATTCGCTTTGTGTCGACTATCGCAAAGCACTTCTCTAATAAATCAATCCGATCTTGGCTGTTTGAGTTTCCACCGCACGGGCGGCCCCGTTTTGTTGTCAAGCAATTCCCAGTAAAGAGGTAGTTGTAAGTCGCCGTAACCGATCAATATCATCAAAATATTGACCTGACATTTACCAAAATCCCACTCGGTACGATCAATCGTTAGACGGAGTTTGACCTTCTTGGGTAGCAAAGCCAACATCAAGCGTGCGACCGATTGAAAGTCGATGTCGACTTCTCGAAAGAAGTCCTCGATGCGGTTCTGATTGGAACTGATTTTAGCTTCATCATTGAGTACTACTGCTAACTCATTAAATTGTACCGCTTCGGCGGACCGATTTCGTTGTTGAATGAGTGCAATAACGAAGAGCGAAACGAATGTTTTTCGGGCCAGATTGGCCACGATTGGGGCCGAATGTAGGATTGTTGTAATTTCGCATTTGAGGCTGTGCTTCACGGGGAATGGGGTCTATTTGGAGCTTGAGAACTACAAATATCCTATTCCCTTCTTTATTATCCTTATTTTAGTAGGGGTAGAGTATGCAAATTGTACTCATCTAAGACAGCTTCCAAAACTCGCATTGATAGTAAGTTAAATTCGCTGTTTTCAGATGGCTTAACAAAAATCAGGGCTTTTGGGTGGCAAAACGTATTACTTTTATGAACTCCGGGGACTCTTGCCAGGGTTTCACCAGACAATGCTCAGATATCGGTACAGAATTATCAGCATAAAAACCCATGTCAGAACCAGTGATCTGTAGAGGAGCCAGGTTGACAGGGCTAAGCGGAGGATAGTTCAGCGTTTCATCGTTAATGGCTGGTAGCGCGGGCGATCCAAGTGTGTTTGAACAACCCGATTAATGAGACCGGGCAGGAGCCATTGTCTGTATTGTAGTCCGCAACCGACGGCGCGATATTGCCAACCGTTCGCCCGTACTCAACTCGGCCTTGCTGATACTTTGCCAGATAGCCCGCACGTACAGACGATTGGCC
>JAJAYX010000556.1 GCA_026785985.1 Rudanella sp.
GCCCTGATTCAGCATCAGCACATACAGTTTCCCGTCGGCAATATCGAACCAGTTGCGCACAAACTGCCCCACAAGCAGGGCACCCGGCATCGGAAAATCAGCGTCGGCCTCAAACGCCCGGTAGTTACCCACGGGCAGGGTTGGCAGGCGCAGCGATGGCAGGCGGTTGATGTATTCGTGCTGCTGATGACGCTGGGCATATTCGTTAAACTGATATTGCATCACCAGCGGAATCGAGGGCAAACTTCCACTGTCGCGGGCTTGGGGAGTTGCCAGGCTTTGCTCGAACGCATTGTTGAACAGGAGTGGTTCGGCAGCGGGCGCGGGCTTCGGCGGGTCAGCAATGGGCAGGGTGGTTGCCGGGCGAATCTCGAACGGAGCACGGTCGGTGGGGTCGGGTTGACGATCCGGGCGGATGGGGTCGCTAATGACGGGTGCCGGAGGAGCGCGGTAATACTTTTCCAGTACCGACGCCAAGGGTTTTGGCACATCACTCAAATCGGGCCGCGCCTGGTCGGGGGCGTTGTTGGGAAACGGGTCATCCGAAAAAAGCTGATCGTCGGACGCATCCGTATCGCGTTCGCGAAAAATGGAGCGTGACGGAATGCCGTTACCGCCCCCGTTGTTGCTCACAGCCCGCCCTGCCTCTGCCGACCTCCGGTCGAATGAGAGGTTGGGGGTTTCGCGGAGTTTGCGCAAATCCTGCCGCTGCAAGTTCTCAACCGACACGTTGAATGATTTCGCAATGGCAATCATGTTGTTTGGGTTCGGGTTGGCGCGGCCCTCTTCGTAGGCACCTACCAACGAGCGTTTGATTCCCAACCGGCGGGCAAATTGTTCCTGTGTTAATCCGTTCAGTTTGCGTAAATACCGAATATTCTCGCTCACAAGGCTCATAAAGGGCGATTGCTAAAATGTTTTAGTAAACATACGGCTTTTGCTAAAACATAAAAATTGAATTTGACCACTATCTTTTTGTATTTTTACTGATAGAACCACGGATTTAACAAACGACATGATAACTGCTTCACCAGACATAGCCCAACAAGATGATATTCAGGCGATTTTTGCTGCCCAGCGTCGCCATGCTCCGCAAATGGCCCTGACCACCGCAGCAGAGCGGATTGAACGCATTCAACGCATTCATCGGTGGATTCAGGATCATGAGGACGATTTGGTGAAGGCCATGTATGCCGATTTTCGGAAGCCAGCTTCCGAGGTTTTGCTGGGCGATCTGGGTGCTTTGTACTATGAAATAAAGCATACCAGCAAACACCTGAAAAGCTGGATGAAGCCAAAGCGCGTATCAACACCCTTACCACTGATGGGTACTCGCGGCTATGTGCATCACGAACCCAAAGGCAACGTGTTGATTATCTCGCCCTGGAACTACCCCTTCGGACTGGCCATAAAACCGCTGATCACGGCCATTGCTACGGGCAACGTGGTGATGCTGAAACCGTCAGAGATGACTCCTCACGTCTCGAAAGCGATCAAAGGTATGATCAAAGAGCTGTTCCCCGTGGAGGAGGTTGCCGTGTTTGAAGGCGACTCGCATATGGCCACCCAACTGCTTGAACTACCCTTTAACCATATCTTTTTCACGGGTAGCCCTGCCGTGGGCAAAATCGTGATGGCGGCTGCCGCCAACCATTTGGCCTCCGTTACGCTCGAATTGGGAGGCAAATCGCCGGTGATTGTCGATGAAACGGCCAACATCAAAACTGCCGCCGAACAGATTGCCTGGGGCAAGTATTTCAACAATGGCCAAACCTGCATCGCCCCCGATTATCTGCTGGTGCATGAGTCCATAAAAGAGCCGTTTATGCAGGCATTCCGCGAGTCGGTACAGAAGATGTACGGCCCTGATGCACAAACTATTGAGCAGTCTGATAACTATTGTCGGATTGTGAATAACCGCCACTTCAAGCGGGTGCAGAGCCTGAGCGACGATGCCGTTCAGAAAGGGGCAACGGTCACGCTGGGTGGCCAAATGAACGATGCCGAAAACTTCATTGCCCCCACCGTGGTCGACGGTGTTTCGGACGACATGGCTATCATGCAGGAGGAAATTTTCGGGCCGGTGCTGCCTGTTGTCTCCTACCGCGACCGCGACGAAGCTCTCCGGGCCATCAATAGCCGCGAGAAACCCCTGGCCTTATATATTCAGAGCAAGAGCCGCCAAAATATCGACTACATCATGGCCCGAACCACGGCGGGCGACACGGTTATCAATGACCTGATGTGGCAGTTTGGTCACATGGAAATTCCGTTTGGGGGAGTCAACAACAGCGGCATCGGTAAGGCCAATGGGTATTTTGGATTCCAGGAGTTATCAAACATGCGGGGGGTAATCCGGCGCGATTTCGGCACCTCTCGCTTCATCTACCCACCCTACACCGACAAGATCCAGAAGCTAATCAGCTTTCTCGTGAAAAAACTATAGCAGTTGGCCGTGATTCGCCTTGATCAACAAAAACGTATGAAGTTGATTATCAGCATACTGATTGCCGTGGCTATGCTGGCTACGGCAATCATTTTTATGGGAGCTACCAAACCGACCGGGAGGTTATCCATTCTGTTTATGGGCTTACTGCTTGTGGTCGGGCTGGCTATTATTCACAGTTGGCCCGTGCTTCGGCCCATCAGTTTTCGGAAGTGGTTAAACAGGTAATGCAATCGCGCCGTTTGAAATCCTTACCGAATCCGTTCGTTCCAGTAAATTAGCACGTTTAATGTGGCGCGGCCCGAAGCGATGAGGTCTAAATCGCCGTCACCGTCCAGGTCAGCAGTCTGCATATCTTCGCACGCCATTCGTATGCTGTCATCAATGGGGAATTCAGTCCACTTACGGTTCGCGTCCTGTTTGAACAGTCGGATTCCCACTTTACCCTCGGCATTGGGGTTTCGCCAGCCCACTGCAATTTGGTCGCGGCCTGTGCCGAGCCAGTCGGCGCAGACTAAAGCATGGCCCTGATTCAGAGTCGTGCTGAGTGTATCGC
>JAJAYX010000557.1 GCA_026785985.1 Rudanella sp.
ACCCGGTCAGGAGTGACCCGGTCAGGAGTGACCCGGTCAGGAGTGACCCGGTCAGGAGTGACCCGGTCAGGAGTGACCTGACCTGCTGCAACGAATCTGGACATGCCCAGCTTCGTGCTGCCTTTTTTGGTTGTTGACTGTTTAGATGCTGTCTGCTCCGGTTCTTGTCTGCTTTTCCTGCCCGAACCACTCTGTGAGCGACTTTCTGACGGGTCAATAGTGGGTTGATAGTATTACCCGCTACATTTTCCTGTTTTGGAGATAAAGGTTGCCGGACAACAGACCAGTTCAACCGCCGACGTTGGCTGGTCTCATTCTCATTGTTCATAGGTTGGTTGTCAATGCGTTGTCCGGCAAGATCTTGTTGCGATGGTGAAGCAACTGCCTTCGGTTCACCATTTTTTGGATTAGGGAATTGACTGTCAATAGGTAATGATCGTTCAGGCTGCATATGCCGGGATGTGCCGGATACGGCTACCGTTCCGGCCTTGCTCTGTTTGTAGCCATACCAGCCCACACTCAGCAATAAGATAAATGCCATGATACCCAGGCCCCAGCGTAGCGCATAACCCCAGGCGATCACTCGGTCGCGTTCGTCCAGTTTGGCACTCATTGTTTGCCAGGCCGCCGGGTCATACAGGGGGTCAAACTCTTCAGCCGATTTTCTGAAGAGCCGGTCGAGGCCATCCTGGGGCGCTTCGTTATCGGGTCGCTCTTGCATACTCATCGTTGGTTTTTTTTTGAATCATGGCCCGCAGGTTCTCCCGTGCTCTGGCCAGGTTTGACTTCGACGACCCCACCGAAATCAACAGTCGAGTGGCTATTTCTTCGTGATTGTACCCGTCAATTACGTACAGGCTAAACACCAGACGGTAGGCTGGCGATAGTTGCTGAATTAGTTCAATCAATTCTTCATGGGCCAGTTGGCTATGCACATCAGCCGTGTCCGTTGAGGCATGCATGGCTTCGCTGAGATCTTCGTGTTGATGTCGTACCGATGCCCGATACTGATCGAGAGCGGTGTTAATCATAATCCGACGAAGCCAGCCCTTAAACGGCTGTGTCGTATCATACTGGTCTAAGCGTGTAAATACCTTCAAAAATCCATCATTCAACACATCCAGAGCCTGCTCGCGTGAGTTTGTATAGCGCATACAAATGCTCATGGCATACCCGTAGAATTGCCGGTAAAGCAATTCCTGACTACGTCGCTGATTGCGCAGGCAACCGGCAAGCAGTTCGGGGAGGGCCGACGAGTTAGCAGCGTTGGACATTAGGGAGCGGCAGGGGTGGTCGAGTTAACAATTGGCCAAATACCTGGTCTGGGAACACTAACCCCTTTGTTGGCTCCGCGTACTGTGCCATCGGATCCAAAATAATACAATGGCCACCCTTTGTAAGTCAACTGATCTTTGCCAAACACTTTGATGATGTTAAAATCAGCTTTATTCAATGAGGACGGCAAATCGCCAAGGGTTGCCACCTGAAACAGGGGCCCGGTTGGGTCGTTGCTAAAATCAGACTTGGTATAGTTGTTTTTGTCTTTCTTATCGAACGCATAGCCATACAGGGTCCGGCCATTGGCATCGGTCAGGTAAACGGTGTTTCCAACTCCTTCGGCGTAGGCTGCCGTACTGGTTGTGGTAACGTAGTTTTTCCCATCATTCCCTTTTAGTTGCGAATTAACGAGCATGATGGTGTAATTAGGTTTAGCGGCAAACCAGGCATTACCTATTTTGTCGCCCAGCACATCGCCCGCTTTTGCATCATTCTTGAAATAATAGAGCGGCCAGCCTTTGTAGGTAGTCTGCAATCGACCATCGGGGCGAGTAATGGTCTCAAAATCAGTGGCAGTCAGGCCCGTTCCGAGTTTCATCATGGCTTTTTCTGCATAATAGGTGTACCAATTGGCCAAACAGCCGGGCGCGTTGCAACCCGTTTTTCCGTCGGCATCACCCGCAAAAAAATACAGCGTTTTTCCATCGACACCCGTGAGGGTCTGTCCAAGTGAAGTTGTTGCCAGATTAAGGGCGGCATCGGTATTTACACCGGCTGGGGCAGTGGTATCATTGTCGCAGGAAAGCAGTGAAATCGTCAGGGCTAACATCATCAGGATGTTTCGACCGGGGTTTGGGAGTGCGTTCATACCATTAATTTTGAGAGGATAAGAATAGATGTTTAACCGATTTACTGGCAGTACGGAGTATGATGAATCGTGGTTGCGTGAAAGGTAATAAAAAAATGGGGGTTGGTTTGTTCCCTGATTATCAGGTACAAACCAACCCTAAGCGAAAGCCGCTTTGCGGGCCTAATGGCCCGCTTTCGTCACCACATCCTTATCGAAATCAATTCCCTGCCTGCGCAATACCTGCTCCACGCGGATGGCAAAAAAGAATAGGTAGGCAAAGCAGATCAGCGCGACCACGTAAGAAAAATGGATGCCAACCGTGTCGGCCAACTTACCCTGAATAACAGGGATAATGGCTCCGCCCAGGATCATCATAATCAGGTAGGCCGACCCCTGATTGGTGTATTTACCGAGACCCGCCGTACCTAGTGAGAAAATGCTTGGCCACAACACAGAGCAGAAAAGTCCCCCGCTGATGAATGCATACAGAGCCACATCGCCAGTGGTGAGCAGACCAATGAGCATGGCCGTACCGCCAAGACCCGTGAAAATAAGGAGCGTTCTAACGGGTTTACCGGCACTGGCAAAGAAGGCTCCGATCACCACCAAAACACAAATGGCGTAGGGGTACATGACGCTCACATCGGAGCCACCCACGGCCGCTACTGCCAATACAATACCGAAAGCCACAAACGGCACAATCACCGTCAGAATCCGGCGGGTGTTCAGGCTCAGGTCGAAGTTAGGAATAGAGGCCGTCCAGCGGCCAATCATCATACTGCCCCAAAACAAAGACACGAACGGCGAAATCTGCGAGGAAGTCAGATTACGGGTTTTAGCCAGGTATTCGCCGAGATTGCTGCCGATGGTCACTTCAACGCCCACATACACGAAAATGGCGGTCATGCCCAGCACAAGCTGCGGAAAACGAAGTACGCCCGTGCCTACTTCCACTTTCTCATCATTGGTAATGTGGGGCAGTTTGGAGAATTTAAAAAAGACGGCCATAGCCAGAAACAAGGCCCCC
>JAJAYX010000558.1 GCA_026785985.1 Rudanella sp.
GTTCTAACTCCGTATTGGCCGGAATATTAAATAAAACAGGGCTGCTCGCAAACACAAATCCGAACGAAATATAATCATACGGAAGGGCCACCGCTGGGTTTCCAACGCTCGACGTGCTCATGGGGGCATCGGCCCGCCCCAAACCGGATGACCAAAGCATTTGGTCCGCGCCAACAACCCGTCCCTGGACATTATTAAACGTGAAGCGATTTGCCCCCGTTGCATGGGGTACCCGGATTGTAACCTGAGCCGTAGCAATACGAGCACTGTTACCCGTCAGCGATGCCGTTGAGGTCATATACACCCGGTAGGTAAGTTTGTCAGCATCCAGTTTGAGGCCGTACTTAACAACCTGACTCGCTGTCTGAGCATGCACGGTGCCCGAACCGGCTACGCACACCAGAAGTATGCCGATACAAAGTAGATTCTGTTTCATAACAATAGAAAAATTGGTACAAGGCTGTTTAAAATTGTGTTAGCAGAACAATCAGCCATTTTTTTAGCGTCGATTAATTGTCTGCTTCGTTCCGTTTAGTTGTCATTGGCAATCACTTTTTTGGCGATTCGATGGCTTAAAAAAAATTTAAATTTTCATTCAAATACTTAGTAAGAAACAGTGAATCATAATGCTTAAATATGATACAAAAGCAGTGCCAAAAAATGGCACTCAACGGACAATGAGTAATTTTAATGATTCTCCGATGCGTTCCCCTTCTTTTTCGAGATGCACCAGATAGACTCCTGTACTCAATTCGGTTACGTTGAGATCGGCTTTATTGCTTCCCTGACGCATAAATTCAGTTTGTTTGAGCACTTCCCGGCCATTACCTGATTCGCTTATGCCCAATTTCACTTCGCCTTCGTACCCATTTAAATAGTTATCCCAAATAACCGTTACGCGGGTAGTAGCCGGGTTAGGAAATAACTGCCTGAGAATCACCTGCTGACTCGTTTTCGAATCATCGCGTATGTTGCCCGTGTACGCATTAATTGGGCCAAAACCCAATACGCTGATATGGTTTCGAACATTAAATCGATTTTGCCGGGTCTTCACCAGGGGATCTGACTCATTATCAATCAATTGTACCGAGGCAACGGGTACACCACTCGTACGAAACGTAAAAAGTGGGACCTCAAGACCAGCTTCGTACGGAAGCACTTTTGTACCTATGCTTCTCATAGCCAGCGATATATAATCATAATCGCGGGCTCCATCGGGGCTTTTCACAACAGAACCATTATCCCATTCCACGTCGGGTTGCAGCGACACAATATCCGACAGGGTAAACCCTTCGCTGCTTTTAACCTTCAGGCTCACCTGCATGGTACCCGTGATGGCCTGGCGACTCGTAAGCGATTTATCCGCTACCAGACTCACCTTGTAAAGAGCCGGACCAGAGCGGCTGAGTTTAAACTTTACCTGTGCCCAGGCTACTGGCGAAAAAACAGCCAGCACCAGAACAGCGAACAAAATTTTACGTATCATTTTCATAATCGATTGGCGAGTGAACGCGAAAATGTTGCGAAATGCGAAAGAGTAAACGGCTTTGAGAAACTCGTGCCAAACTTTAGGTTGATCAAATAAACTCACCCCCACCCTAGCCCATACATATGAGTATGGAGTCGGGCCGGGGGTGAGTTTTCTACGTTATGGCAGCTGTTCCCAGATAATGAAGTTGATAAACTGACTAACGGCATTGTCTGGATGAAGAATGATCTCGAAGAAGAGAATGTCCACCTCGTTATCCTGACCCTGGAAAATCACTTGACCGTCCATATCCACGTCCGAGTTCAGGTACACATTCGACCGGATGAAGTTGGTCAAACCGTTTGAATTGAGCGGATCATCGAGTACATCGAAGAAGATCGGGTCGACATCGTTGTTTGGTCCCTGTAAAATCACCGACTGATCGCCGTTGGTATTGCCCGCCCAGAGTGCCAATAAGCCACGCTCAAGAGCCAATGGGGCCGTTTGCGTTTTGGGGTCACCCGATGGTAGCTGGTAAATCGGTGTCGATGCACTGGTAAAGTTGACCACGGCAACAGTGCCCGTAAGCGAAATCGGGTTAGCCGTCATCACACCCAAGTGGTTGCGGTGATGCACCGACACCTGGTACGATGTTCCACCCAATGCACTCTGGTTAAAGGTTACCGTCGATACGCCATCGGTTTGAACTACATCGCCATCGGCCTGTACCAATCCTGGCGTCGTTGCCAACACCGCATAAGGATAGGTGGTCGAGCGTAATTCAACCATAAGCCAGTCGATAATCGCATTGGCTCCTGTTACCGAGAACACCGCCGATGGGTTGGCAATGGTCATTCCGCTACCTCCTCCAACATGCACATAACTTAAGGAAGTATACGGCTCCGTTACGGGGATAAGCCCTTTCCGTCGTAAATCATCACGCATGAGCGGAGCCGAAACCAATCCTGTCCGGTCGGTAAGTGCGCCCTGTAAGAATACCCGAACCGGCACACTCACCAACTGTAGTGGCGACTGTTGTA
>JAJAYX010000559.1 GCA_026785985.1 Rudanella sp.
ACAAACGCCACAATCGGCATTTGGAACATGATGGCGCAACCCAATGAGAGCGTAATCAGGGTGCCAATATACGAGGTGATATCATATTGATTCTGAATAGCCTCGTCTAACTGGTAGTTGGCTAAGAAGTTGATAGCCAGGGGCGAAACAATGTAGTAGCCAAAAGCCAAACCCGTCAGAAACAGCATCGAGACGTAGAACGTAGCGCCACGAGCCGCCCGCCGTTCTGCTGTTTTCAAACCCGGTTTAATAAACCGCCACAATTCCCAGAACGCATACGGAAAGGCAAAGCAGATACCGATAATTACCGACGAGGTAATACTCATCGTAAACTGATCGGCCATGCCCAGAGCCTGCAGTTTAAAATCTAACTTCTTGACACACAGAGCCGCATAGCCCGTAAAATCAGCCAGTTTGCACATTTGCCGGTACGTCCAGAAATCAGTTCGGCTGGGAGCCAGAATAACGAGTTTGTAGATGTCTTTAATGAAAATAAAGGCAATAAGCCCAAAAACAACGATCGCTGCTGCTGCCCGGATAAGGTGCCAGCGGAGTTCTTCGAGGTGTTCCAGAAACGACATTTCAACACCTTCTTCAACAGGTTCTTCGTCCTGATCCAGCGGGCGTTCATCAAAAGTTTGATCGAGTGGCATTTAATATTGAGTGATTGGGTGACGGTCCGACGTTTCGGTGGGCGATTGAGTGATTTTTCTTGCGATCTGTTGGCATCGCTCAATCGCTCAATCACTAATTAAAACTAAGCGTACAACGGAAATGCCTTCATCCACTCGTTAATTTCCTCTTTAATGGACGAAATTCGACTGTCATTAGCGTGGTTCATCAGTACTTCGTCAATATATACGACGATCTGCTCCATGTCCGATTGGTTCATGCCACGGGTGGTCATGGCGGCTGTTCCAACCCGAATGCCCGACGTAACCATCGGCGATTTGTCATCGAACGGAACCATGTTTTTGTTAATCGTAATATCCGCTTTGATCAGCGTGTTTTCGGCCAGTTTACCCGTTAGTGTGGTGGCGTTGCCGCCTTTCGAGCGGAGGTCAATCAGCATCAGGTGATTGTCTGTCCCGCCCGAAATGATCGAGTAACCCCGGTCAACAAAAGCCCGCGCCATTGCCTGTGCGTTGGTTTGCACCCGGTTAATATAGTCGGTATAGTCGTCGCTGAGGGCCT
The DNA here is from genome assembly GCA_026785985.1 of Rudanella sp. GTDB lineage: Bacteria > Bacteroidota > Bacteroidia > Cytophagales > Spirosomataceae > Rudanella. The sequence continues at coordinate 1,195 of JAJAYX010000559.1, forward strand.
CGCCAAACGCAACGGCTTTGGCCGCGATGATGTGTTCCAAAGGGCCGCCCTGTGTGCCGGGGAAAACCCCCGAATCGAGCAGCGACGACATGAGCCGCAACTCGCCTTTGGGGGTTTTAAGGCCAAACGGGTTTTCAAAATCGTGGCGCATCATAATCAAACCACCCCGTGGACCCCGAAGCGTCTTGTGCGTGGTGGTGGTTACAATATGGCAATGATCGAACGGGTCGTTCAGTAAACCTTTGGCAATCAGGCCCGACGGGTGCGAAATGTCGGCCAGCAACAACGCACCAATTTGGTCGGCAATGGCCCGGAGCCGGGCGTAGTCCCAATCGCGGCTGTAGGCTGAGGCACCACAGATCATCATTTTGGGCCGCTCGCGCATGGCAGTTTCTTCCACCGTATCGTAGTTGATAACGCCCGTTTCGCGCTCCACACCGTAGAACGTAGGCCGGAAATATTTACCCGAAATGTTCACTGACGAACCGTGCGTGAGGTGTCAACCGTGCGCGAGGTCGAAGCCCAGAATCGTGTCGCCGGGTTTCAGGCAGGCCACAAAAACGGCGGTGTTGGCGTTGGCACCGGAGTGCGGCTGCACGTTGGCCCAGGTTGCCCCGAACAACTCTTTTACCCGGTCAATGGCAATTTGCTCGACCTGATCCACCACCTCACAACCACCGTAGTAGCGTTTGCCAGGTAGACCTTCGGCATATTTGTTGGTCAAAACGCTTCCGGCGGCTTCCAGAACAGCGGGCGACACAAAATTTTCGGAAGCAATCAACTCAATACCCGATTCCTGCCGATGTTGTTCTTTGGCAATCAGATTGAACACCTCGGTGTCGCGGGTAATAGCGGTGGCTGTCGTTTCAGTGGTCATAGTCAGTATCTCTACCTAATTTACCCACAAAAATAAAGCATTTCGGGCAGGTATTCCGTAAGAGATGACATCTTGTTTGGAAAGATGTCATCTCTCATGGCACCTTATCGTTATTTTTGTCCTGCAAACAACGCCACAGTACTCAACCATCTATTCCAATGACTGCCCAAAACGACAAACAAACCCTGCTCGACGAACTGAACGAACCGTTCGCCGTGTCCAATGAAGCGATTGAGTCGTACCGACAAAGGGGCTACGTGAAACTTAAAAACGTACTTAGCCCGGACGTGCTCGATTATTACGGCAACATCATCAGCGACCTTGTCATTCAACTCAATACACTGACCAAGCCAATGGAAGAACGCACGACCTACGAGCGGGCGTTTCTGCAAATCATGAACCTCTGGCGCGAGAACGACGAGGTGCAGGAGTTTGTGTTTTCGCGTCGGCTGGCGCAGATTGCCGCCGACCTGATGGGCGTTGACGGCGTTCGGCTGTATCACGATCAGGCATTGTACAAAGAGCCGTCGGGGGGGATCACGCCCTGGCACGCCGACCAATTTTACTGGCCGCTGGCCTCACCAAAAACCGTAACTGTCTGGATTCCATTGCAGGGAACACCCATGAATATGGGGCCACTGGCCTTCGCTGAGGGTAGTCAGCACGTGGAAATCGGTCGCGACATCGAGATCAGCGACGACAGCGAGAAGATTTTGTCGGAAGCTTTGCAACGCCAGAATTTCCCTATGAATGACACCCCGTTTGAACTGGGCGAAGTGAGTTTCCACGCGGGCTGGACGTTCCACCGGGCCGGGCCGAATGTTTCAGACCGCCCTCGCAAGGTGATGACGATGATTTATATGGATCGCGACCAGGTGGTGATGCCGCCCCGCAACAGCTACCAAACAGCAGATTGGGCCACCTGGCTCGACAACGCGCCCGTGGGCAGTGCGCCAGCAAGTGCGTTGAACCCGGTGTTGTTCGAGCGGTAGAAATCTCTTTTCTCACGAATTGGAAATATTTTTGCAACGAACGTGTTAGACTCTACATACGGTCTATACCTGCCGACCAACTATTTCCATGAAAAAATCGCTTACCCTCTGGGTACTCCTGCTGTTGCCATTGCTCTCGCAGGGGCAGATAATAAAGCCAGCTAACTGGACAACTTCGGTTAGCAAATCGAAAGTTCAAATAGGCGATGTGGTCACGTTGAACTTTGAAGTCAATCTTAAGGACGGTTATCACATATACTCTTCGGAGGCTAACCCGAAGATACAGGATGGCCCATTGCCAACCGTATTTACTTTTGCTCCAAACAAAACGTATGAATTGATTGGCAAATTAAAACCGACCAGTAAAGTCGAAACAAAATTTGAAGAAGTTTGGGGTGGTGATACCTATACTATGCATAGCTCTGCCAGATTTGCGCAGCAGGTAAGGATTCTTGCACTGGCTCCTCAAATTAAAGTGAATGTCAACTATCAGACTTGTACAGATGTAGGCGGTGTGTGCATACCGGGTGACGAAGATTTAGAGATAGCGGGTTTAACCGTAAGAGATGGCACGGCTCCTACAACCTCAACGGCCACATTAACCTCCAGTGCCAGCCTGACAAAACCAGTCAGCACGTCAACTACAGCGGCTTCGATGGTAGCCGCTACGTCAACTGAGCCCACTTCGGAGAACGATGATGTAGCGGCTACAGATTCACTTGCCCCCGTGAAAAGCGACATTGCTGACTCGCTCACTGCTCTTGAAGGCACCCAGGACCAACAGGCCGACGGGTCGATGTGGGGGTTCATCCTGACGGCGTTTTTGTCGGGTTTGGTGGCCCTGCTCACGCCCTGCGTGTTCCCGATTATTCCAATGACGGTTAGTTTTTTCACCAACCAGAAGGGGGGAGCCTGGAAAGCGTTGTTGTATGGCGCGTCGATTATTGCCATCTATGTGCTGATCGGGACCATTGTTTCGCGGATTAACGGCCCCGCTTTTGCCAACTTTGTGAGTACGCACTGGTTGCCCAATGTGCTGTTTTTTGCGGTTTTCTTTGTGTTCGGTCTGTCGTTTTTGGGGTTGTTTGAGATCGTGTTGCCGAGTTCGCTGGTGAACAAAGCCGACGCACAGTCGGAGCGGGGTGGTGTGTTGGGGATTCTGTTTATGGC
>JAJAYX010000560.1 GCA_026785985.1 Rudanella sp.
ACCCGCTGCTGGTGGAGGAACAATTATGAGCTACTGCGACCAAAATGACACTTTACCAGGCATCAACTTACAGAATGGCTTTGGAATTCAACCCGGTAATCTGATACGCAACTCTGTCGCCAAAGCAGATCTACCAAGCAACGACAGCGTCCAATCAGGGGATTGGGTTTCCACGACCACATGGGCTTGTGGACAAATACCGACAGTGATAGACGACCCTTTCATCAACGTCAGTCACTCTGTTCAACTGAACACAATTGGAAATGCCAAATCGTTAACCATTGACGGCACTCTTAATCTAAATACGACTAATTCCATTCTTAATATCACCAATAATTAATCATGAGAGTTATTTTACAGAACGCCATGTTCCTACTATTTCTGATAAGTAACCAATTGATGGGACAGCAGATCAATTTTAACGGACTCAGGATTATGCACAACACGGGTACGAGAAACATCTTTTTGGGCCAGAATTCCGGCGTTAATTCTATTAGTACCAACACCGATAATGTTTTTGTTGGGACATTCACCGGGAATAGGAATACGGCTAGCTTAGGTTCTGACAACACGTTTATTGGCTCACTAGTAGGTACTAAGAACACGGGACATTATAATACTTTTGTTGGTAAATTCAGCGGTTATGAAAATCAATCAGGTAGACAAAACTGCTTTCTTGGGGGTCTGTCAGGTGACAAAAACGAAACAGGTAACAGCAATACCTTCTTAGGTTATCTCACTGGTCGAGTAAATATCACAGGCAACAACAACACTATAATTGGTTCTAACGCAGATGTCAGTCAATCAAACCTCACCAACGCAGCCGCCATCGGCTATAACGCCCGCGTAGCCGTTAGCAATGCCATTGTTTTAGGTGACCCCACCAACACCAGCCTAAACGTTGGCATCGGTACGGACTCTCCCCAATTTCCGCTGGATGTGCGGGGCATTATCAACCTCCGCAACCGGGGGACAATCAAATTCAGCCACCTTACAAATCCAAACCTCCGCAACGGCAGCACCGATCAGTTTTTGACCGTCGATGAGCAGGGTGAAACCGTATTGGCCCGCTACCGGCTGAGCATTCAAAACCCCAACCAATGGAGCGATAAGGTGTTTACCCAAACCTACCAATTACGCCCGTTGGCTTCAGTAGCGGCTTATGTGGAGCAACATGGGCATTTGCCGGGCGTTCCGTCGGCAGCCGAAGTCGTTCGGGAAGGCGTGGACATCGCTAAACTAAACGCCACGCTCTTGGAGAAAATCGAGGAACTGACGCTTTACAGCATTCAGTTGGAGAAAGCCAACCAAAAGCAACAGGCCGACATTGACGAGTTGAAGCGGTTGGTGAAGCAGGCGTTGAGGAAGTAGGGCCGGAGCGGCATTCAGTTTCGCGCAAAGTGCGTATTATTGCCTTGATTTACAGTTAATCAGGGTGTATGGATAAACCGTTTTACGAGTTTCAGATAGAAGACCAAGCCCAAACGTTCCAGTTTGTTAGCGTCGGCAAACGGCTTATCACCAAATGTATCGCTTATCGTAAAACCACAATCCCGAACTTCTATAACCTCGCTATGGGTGATGTGGGAGCCGACGGCATACTGGATGTTGATGTAATCAGCGATAATGGCGACCGCGATAGGATATTAGCGACTGTTATACAAACGCTACTGAGATTTTCAGGCGAATATCCCAGTGCATTTGTCCTGTTCGCAGGAAGTAGCCCTACCCGAACTCGTTTATACCAAATCGGTATCAGTCGAGAATTAGAACATGGTGTAACCTTGTTGAATTTTTGGGGAATGGATGAGAGCGGAAATCTGTCTATATTTGAAAAGAACAAATCGTACATTGGCTTCGTTGTGTCGTTGAAGGCAAACCCTAAAAGACTATGAACACGCTCATTAAAAAAAACGCCCGAAAACCAGCAAAAGGGTCTTCCTCATCTTTTAAGACAATGGACGACCTTGTAGCTGATAAGTATGCTGATTTAAACAGGAAACTAGCAAAAGCGGTAGCGAAATCCCCTGATTTTCGGTCTCGAGATTAATAGAGTTGAATCAGCGAATAGAGCAGCCAATCGGCCCTACAACTCCGCCCGTATCTTCTCCGCCATTTCTGCCAACTCGTTCTGGGTTGGCTTCATTTTGTGGGCGAAGTTCATGTCGTGTATCGAGTTGAGCGGGATCAGGTGAATGTGGACGTGGGACACTTCCAGGCCAATTACGGCCACCCCAATTCGCTTGCAGGGAACAGCTTTCTCGATGGCCGGGGCCACTTTTTTGGCAAACGCCATCAGCCCCATATACAAGGCATCGTCTAAGTTGAACAGGTAATCGACCTCTTTTTTGGGAATCACCAGCGTGTGGCCCATCGTGGTAGGCATCGCGTCCAGGAACGCCAGAAAATCGTCGGTCTCAGCAATTTTGTGGGCCGGAATTTCACCAGCCACAATACGGGAGAAGATAGTCATCTTATTGGGTTTGTTGTAGAGACGCAACTATGCGTCTCTACTGTTTTACCGTCCTATTTCAACAATTTCAAATTCCAGCGTACCGGCGGGTACAGTGATTTCGGTGCTTTCGCCCACTTTTTTACCCAGCAGGCCCTTCCCGATGGGCGACCTTACCGAGATTTTGCCCTGCTTCAGATCGGCTTCTTCTTCCGACACAAGCGTATAACTTAGTTGGGCACCGGTTTTTTTGTTCTTGATTTTAACGGTCGATAAGACCGAAACCAGCGAGGTGTCAACGGTCGATTCGTCCAATACGCGGGCATTGGCAACAACATCTTCCAGTTTGGAGATTTTTAATTCCAACATTCCCTGTGCGTCTTTGGCGGCATCATATTCAGCATTTTCGCTGAGGTCGCCTTTGTCGCGGGCTTCGGCAATCTGATGGGCCATTGCAGCCCGGCCTTTGGTTTTCAGGTCGTTCAGTTCGGTCTTTAGCCGGTTTAAACCCTCTTCTGTGTAATAACTAATCTTTCCCATGTACGTAAAGTCGTCTGAACCGGGATATCTGGTTCTATAAAAAACAAAAAAACGGTCTACTGACCGTTCCGCAAGCAAAAATGGTTTGTTTTGCAGCCACGTCAGATACCACCGGGTAGTAGCGTATGTTTTCGCGTTTTTCGCATGGACAGTTCGCTTGCCCGAATTAAATCGGGGACACAAAAGTAATGATTCTCCGAAGCGATTTCAAGTATCCTGGCTCGGTAAACCCAAAAACATAGAAAACGGAATATGGCTCAGTCAGCACGAATTATATTTATGGGTACGCCCGACTTTGCGGTGGCAAGTTTGCGGGCATTGGTAGAAGCCGGTTGCGACGTGGTTGCCGTCGTTACGGCCCCCGATCGACCATCTGGGCGGGGTTTGCAGCTAACGCCCTCGCCCGTGAAACAGGCAGCCGCAGCCGCCAAAATCCCGGTATTGCAACCCGAAAAACTCCGCGATCCGGCGTTTCTGGTTCAATTAGCCAGTTTTCAAGCCGATTTGCAGGTAGTTGTGGCCTTCCGAATGTTGCCCGAAGTGGTTTGGGCCATGCCCACCATTGGCACCTTCAACCTACACGGTTCGCTGTTGCCGCACTATCGGGGGGCGGCTCCCATCAACTGGGCCATCATCAACGGCGAAACTGAAACGGGTGTGACCACTTTTCTCATCGAAAAAGAAATCGACACGGGCCAGATGATTTTTCAGGACACCGAACCCATTCACCCCGACGACACTGCCGGAACCCTCCACGACCGTCTGATGGAACGCGGAGCGGCCCTGGTGGTGAAAACGGTTCGGGCCATCGAAGCAGGCAATTATGCGCGCACCCCCCAACCCAACCCCACCGACCCCAAACCAGCCCCTAAACTCCACCGCGAAACCACCCAAATCAACTGGAATCAGCCTGCCCGACAGGTGCGAAACTTCGTGCGGGGACTCTCGCCCTTCCCCACCGCCTGGACGCTGATTAACAACAAGTTCTTCAAAATTTATGCCGCTTCCGTCACTAACGAAGCCCCCGATTTTGCGGGTGAGCCGGGTCAGGCTTACACGGATCAAAAAAAGAAGATCATGATCCGGGCCGCCGACGAATGGTTAAGCATCGACGTGCTACAGGCCGAGGGCAAACGGCGCATGACCACCGAGGAGTTTTTACGGGGGAATTCGTTGTGATTCAACCCGCGAGCAACCATTTTTTAAGCTACTCGCGGGGGAACAGTCGAGTTATTTTCCCTTACTTTCTTTCTCCTTGAGGGCGGCCCGCTGATCGTCGCGGAGGGTTGGGTATTTGATGCCCAACTGCTCTAAGTACGTTTTGTATTTCGACGGGTCGTAATAAAACGGACTCAGTTTGGGTTTGAAATCGGCCATGATCTTCTGGTTCAGATAGATCGCCGGAAACTCTTTGGGCGAAATCAGGGGGGTATATTTCTGGTCTTTGGTCTGCTCGGTATTATAATAGGCCCAGGCGTTTTTGATGATATCGGGCTTCAATAGCAAGTCCAGAATGGTCATGGCTTCGGCTTTGGCTCCGGCCACAACACCCTTGTGGGCAATGGGTGTCGCCATCGAAATAGCGTTGCTCCAGTGGTGACCCGGTAAGTCGGGAATGTTGCTTGGGTAGCGCAGAACGATGGTCGGCAGCGACCACGAGATGTCGGCAATATCGTCGGAGCCACCCGTGAGCGGCACGTATGTTTGACCACCCATCATCATGGTCGGAGCAGTGCCGGCGGGCAGTCCAATGCTGTCTAATTTCACGGCTAAACCCTCTTCTTTAAGAGCCTGAAGCTCTTTTTGGGTGGCCTTGGCCAGCATCTGATCCTCTGGCGACCAGGTTGGCAGACCCACCTTGCGGATATTGTCGTACATGGCTTCGGCAATGGGCTTGTTGAAATGCCCCGGCCATGCCGACCCCAGAATCTCATACGTAAACCTGGTGTCGGTCATCAGGGCGGCCCCTTCGGCCATTTTCACGCCCGTCTCAAACAACTTCTTGATTTTCAGGTAGCTGCGTTCCCGGAAATAATACCAGACAGCCGCTTTAGACGGCACTACATTAGGTTGGTCGCCCCCGTCGGAGATTACATAGTGCGAGCGTTGGGTCAGTTCGAGGTGTTCGCGCCGGAAGTTCCAGCCAATGTTCATCAGCTCAACGGCATCCAATGCACTTCGGCCCCGCCAGGGCGCGCCAGCCGCGTGTGCTGCCGACCCCTCGAAATTGAACTTCACCGACACCAAACCGTTGTTGCCCGCGTCGCCATACGACGTGCCGAGGTTATTGCCTACGTGGGTGAAAATGCAGGCATCGACATCCTTGAAATAGCCATCCCGAATATAAAAGGC
>JAJAYX010000561.1 GCA_026785985.1 Rudanella sp.
CGCTTCAGTTCATGGAATTAGATTTGAAGACGTATCAGTTCATTCCTCGTCTCAGTCCTGACTTTATCAGTCTCCTTGACGAAAGCAGGGCAGACTACACCATAACAACACTTGGCTTGAATACACGTGAACAGTTAATAAAGGCCCGGCAAATAGCAGTAGATGCCTACCTAAGAAACCTCAAAAAGTATGTTCAGGTAAAAAAAGCGATAACAATTAATGAGTTAGTAGCGATCATCCACGAGCCAGAATGTGTTGATGAAACACAAGACTTTGCGGTTGAACAAAACCGACTACTGAATGCTATACGTGAAGCTATCCAACAGGCAAGCCATCCAGCTGTCTGGAAAGAATTGGTTAGACAACGCGGCACTCTTCAGCCACAGACAAAGCGACTATTTGAAGATGCCCCCGAAGCCCTGCTCTGGTAAAAAATCAACCCTGCCAATGGCATTTTCGCACCACTGGCAGGGTTATAAATCTCTCTTCTCTACTTTCCCCCTCCCACCTTGGCCGGGGCCTGCCCCTGCGCGGTTGGTTTGGGGTTTTTCACGTAGGCATCGAGCCAGCCGTTCATTTCCCACAGCATGTGCAGCAACGACTCTTTGGCCGTGTAGCCGTGGCTTTCGTAGGGCAACAACACCAGTTTGGTGGTTGCCCCGAAACCTTTCAGAGCGTTGTAATACCGCTCCGACTGAATCGGGAACGTGCCGGTGTTGTTGTCGGCCTCGCCGTGAACCAGCAACAGGGGCGTTTTCATTTTGTCGGCGTTCATAAACGGCGACATTTTGTTATAGATATCGGGGGCCTGCCAGTAAGACCGCTGTTCGTTCTGGAAACCAAAGGGCGTGAGCGTTCGGTTGTAGGCCCCACTCCGGGCAATACCCGCCCTGAACAAATTACTGTTCGACAAGAGATTGGCGGTCATGAAAGCCCCATAAGAGTGACCGCCCACGCCTACTTTTGTGGAATCAACAACGCCCAGCCGAACGCCCTCGTCGATGGCGGCTTTGGCACTCGACACGAGTTGTTCCACATACGTATCGTTGGGTTCTTTGTCGCCCTCGCCCACAATGGGGATACTGGCGTTATCGAGAATGGCGTAACCCATTGTTACGAAGGCAGCCGCGCCCCAGTAGTTGATCCGGTTAAACTGATAGGGTGATCCCGATACCTGCCCTGCCGCTTCCTTGTCCTTGAACTCAGCCGGATACGCCCACAAAAACGTCGGCAGCGGCCCCTGTTCTTTCTTGTAACCCGCTGGCAAATAGAGCGTGGCTGATAGTTCTACGCCGTCGGCGCGTTTGTAGCGAAGCTGCTGCTTCTGAATGCCTTTCAATTGGGGATACGGGTGCGGGAAGGTGGTTATCTGGGTTAGCACAACGGCCGAGCCATCGCTCCGGCGCACCAGTCCGGCTTTTTTGCCCTTCGGAGCGAGGGTTCGGATGAAGTAATTCGGGTTCTCGTCGGGGGTTTCGCGGGTGGTCAAAACCAACCCTTTAGCCGCATCGAGCACGGTGATGGGCCGCTCAAAAACGGTGGCATCGGCTCCGGGACTCGATGGTCCGGCCCCACCAGACCGCCACAACATTCGGCTTTGCCTGGTGGCCAGATTCAGTACGCTTACAAACGGCTGATCACCTTTTGGCGAGGCTCCCAGTGCGTTCACCATCATGACCTCGTTGTTGGGCAACAAGTTCAGCACCGGGCGACCAAACTGATTGTGTTTCATGTCGGGGTCGCCGGGGTCGCCATAACGGTCTTCGTTGGAGCGGTCGAACAGGGTGGTTGCCTGCCAGTTGGTTGGGTTCACCACTTTGGTGATCACCTTGCGCGATTGCCACCAATATTCGTTAGCCAAAGCCGTGTTCCCGTCGCCCCACTCAAAACCCCGAAACCGACTGGAAGCCGCATATATTTCTTTGGGTTGAGCGGTAAACGGCGCGTCGATCAGGTAAACCTTGTCGCGAATGTCGGCTTTCACTTTGGGGTCGCCCTTGTCCTGTGCCTCCGTATAATAAACCGAAGCGGGAACATCGTCGCGCCAGGTGTAGTTTCTGGGGCCGGTTGGGGCACCATCGGGGCTGTAGGGTACGCTTTCCTGTAACGGTATATCGGCCAGGGTTTTCACAAGCGTTCCGTCGATGCTGAACACATCGGTTCGGGTGGGGAACCGCCGAACAGGCACCAGGTACGAGAAGGGGGTGTGCGCCGTTTCAGTCATCACAAAACGACCATCGGGCGAAGGAATCGCGGTCATCACCAGTCCAGCCTGACCCATTGGCCGGGCCAAACCGTCGAGCCCAACGCGCATGACCTGTGATATGGCGAAATAGACAAACTGTTGTTCGTCCGAAGGGTTTTTGAGCAAATCCTGGTAGGTAGGAGCTTGTCCTCGTTGCCCACCCACATTTTCCTGGGTGGTGGGGCCTTGGGGAACGCGGTTCATAGCCGGAGCCGCCCCCCGACTGACCGGGATGGCTTTTACGATGAAACTCTGGCTATCGGACACCCAGTGAAACGGCGTACCCAGAACCCCGTTCAGGGCCAGATCGCCCACGCGCCGGGCGGTGGCGGTGGCAAGGTCGGCCACATACAACTCGATTCGGCTATCGGTGGTGTTGGTGAACGCAATTTTGGTTTCGTCGGGCGACCACTGCACATTACCCAACTGCGCCGGCGTTGGCAATCCACTAAAGACCACCTCCTGACCGGCTGGCAGTTTTTTAAGCCGCAGGCCCGTCAGAAAAATGGTTCGGCTGAGTCCGTTGGTAGCCGGATTCATCCGAAGACCCGCCAATTTTAGTTCGGGCTGCGACAGTTCGGCAATGGTGGGATTGGCCGCCCGTTCCAGAATGAGCAGATAATCACCCTTTCCCGACACGCTCACGGCGGGGGTGGGCGACACCGTCACGAGGTCGGCGAGGGGTTTAGGGGGTGTTTGGTACGACTGAGCACGGAGGCTGTCGGGTGTTTGCCCCAGCAATACCAGGAGTAAACAGCCAGTAGAAAGGAGTGAGTATCGCATAAATAGGTATATTTAAGGCTCTAAATTAACCAGCAACAAGCATATCTTCGGCTTTTTTTACGTGATAACCCCCATTTTAAGACCGCTGGCGATCTTTTGATAAACGCAATCTGTCCTTTTGTCGTTAGGTTCACGAATCATTCATTCTCCTATATCATGATGCTCCGACTGCTCAGTGCTGCTATCCTGATTGCGTTAGCGGGTTGCAAAATCCCCGGCCCTACGCCTGTTGCCACCGCTCAGTTTTCGTCGGACCCCAGTTCGGTTGGCATCATACCGGGGCAAATCGACGAAGCATCGGGGATGGTCGATAGCCGGAGTATACCGGGAAATCTGTGGGTGCAACAGGATGGGGGTAGCCCCGCCGAACTGGCCTTGCTGGGTTACGATGGAAAACTAAAAGGTAAAATAAGTATTCCGAACGCCCAGAATATCGACACAGAAGACATGAGTAGCGGCCCCGGTCCACAAGCCAACGTCAACTACATTTATCTGGGCGACATTGGTGATAACAATGCGCAACACGCCAGCCGAACTATCTACCGTTTTCCGGAGCCTGCCAGTCTGACTACGCCTATTCAGCAGGTTGAACGCATCAACTACCGCTACCCCGACGGGCCCCGCGATGCCGAAGCTTTGCTGGTTGATCCCCGAACCCGCGACATTTATATCGTCTCTAAACGCGAAACCCGCGTTCGCCTGTACCGCCTGAAATATCCCCAAAATATCAATGAAGTGACCGTTGCCGAGAGCCTCGGCGAAATTCCTGTTTCGGTGGTGACGGGGGCTTCTATTTCGCCGGATGGCACCGAAATTCTGCTCCGGACCTATACTAACGTCTATTATTACAAGCGCAAAGATGGTCAGTCGCTCCCCGACGCGCTGCAACTCCAGGAAGGCCGCGCCCTCCCCTATCGGCTCGAACCCCAGGGTGAGGCCATTTGCTTCGACCGGGAAGCCAA
>JAJAYX010000562.1 GCA_026785985.1 Rudanella sp.
AGCCAGATCAAAGATCATGTAGCCTTCTGGAAAGGCGTTAAAGTGGTCAGCTAACTACGTCTTGCGTTTCTTTTTGCGGGCCGACGGAAACAACACGTTGTTTAGAATAAGCCGATAGCCGGGTGAGTGGGGATGGAGGTTCAAATCGGTGGGGGTGCGGAAATTATTGCCCCGCATCCCTTCGGGATCGTGGCCCCCGTAGAATGTCCACTGCCCCCGGCCCAATTCGCCGTAGAGATACCGATCAGAGGTTTTTCCTTCGCCCATCACCAGCACATTGGGTTTCACGGCCCCTTTGCGGAAAGCGGTTGTCTGGCCAAAAAACTCCTTAATGATCGTCTGGTGATTTTGGGTCAGCATGGCCGGAATCACATCCCACTTGGCCGAAAAATTGAACAACTCAAAGAAAGTCCCCGGCTGGTCGTAGCCGCGCCCAACGGCAGAATTAATGTCGGAGAAACTTGAAAAACCCCGGTAGCCACCATCGCCTTCGAGATTGAAACTGTAGAACGCCACGGTCTTGCTGAAATCGAGCTTCGACTGGGCATCCGGGTCAGCACCATCCCCGTCGAAACTACTACCCACAATATCGACCCCCTCGGCGGCTAAGGCAATATCGAATGTTTCAGCTCCTGCGCACATGGCAAACAGGTAGCCTCCGCCTGCCAGGAACTCCTTAATTTTTTTGGCTACGGCCAACTTCATTTGCGAGACCTTTGAATACCCATATTTACCCGCAATAGTCTCTTGTGCTTTAATATCTTCCGCCGACATTCGGTGCAGGTTACGGCCAAACTGGCCCGTAAAATCCTCGTGATGCAGGTGAAGCCAATCATATTTGGGTAAATCACTTTTCAGAATTTCTTCATCATACACCACTTCATACGGAATCTCGGCATAGTTCAGCACCATCAATACGGCATCGGTATTTTCGAACTCTGCCGTACTAACTTTAATGGGGGAATAAACTACGATTTTGGCCGCTTTCACCAGCTTCACCGCATCAGCATTAAGATCGGGGTTGGCGAGTTGCTGTCTGATCTGGGCGGCTTCGGCATCCGAAATCACCACCGACGTTACGCCCCGAACCCGGCATTCGGTGTCAAAGGAGATTGTGTAGGGCAACATAAAACTGCCACCCCTGTAGTTGAGCAGCCACTCGACCTCTGCGTCGGCTTTTAACACCGCGTAGGCAATGCCATAAGCTTTGAGATGGTTAGCCTGTTGCTCGTCCATCGGAATCAGGATCGACCGTGCCCAACTGAGAACTGGGCTAAACAACAGCAAAAAGCAGAGTAACACCGGGGCGAACGTGCGGTTCATGGCAAGGTGCGTTTATTGATCAAAACCACTGAGACAGTGGCTTCTACCCTTGAAGCCCTACTTGACCTATATTGTTTAGCCAACGGACTAATTACTTCAACACCTTATCAACGTACTTCACATCGACAATGTCATTGCTATTGCCCCATTCAGCATAGATATACGTAACGATCTCCGCAATTTCGAGATTGCTGAGGTGCATTTGAGCGGGCATCGGGCGATTGTATCGCTTGCCGTTCACTAAAATCGGTCCCTGTTGCCCGTGCCGAATAATATGGATAATACTGTCTTTATGGGCTAAATAATCAGACCCGGCAATGGGCGGATACAGCGCGGCCAAGCCCTTTCCATCGCGCTGATGACAGTTGGCGCAGTTGTTCTGGTATTTCAAAATACCTTCAGTAATGTATTTCTGTCGCTTAATCTCTTCCTGACTCTGGCAGGAGGTGAGTGACAGCAACGAAGCTATAACAAACGCCACGGGCGCGACGATTTTTTTGATCATTTCGATTCGGCCAACAACCTATCCATGTCGGCCATTAATTTATCGACTCCGTCAACGGTTGTGCCGTCGTAGATGCCCCGAATGTGTTTTTGGGCATCCACGAGGATAAACGCTCCGCTGTGAACCACACCCCCCGGCGCGGAGGCATCTTCGGCGGCACTTACCATATAGCTGTTCTGGCCAATGTCGTAGATTTTCTCTTTATCGCCCGTTACAAACAGCCATTGCCGTCCCTCAACCTCCAGATTCTGAGCAAACTCCCGCAAAACCGCCACCGAATCACGGGTGGGGTCGATGGTATGCGAAAGCAGCATAACCTTCGGATTGCCCTTGAAACGCTCATATACACGCTTCAACTGGGTTTTCATTTTGGGGCAAATGGTGGGACAGGTCGTGAAAAAGAAATCGGCCACGTAGATCTTTCCTTTCAGCGTTTGGGCCGAAACTGTGTCGCCATACTGACTCACAAACCGAAAATCGGGAATGGCGTGATCAACCGAATCCGTAATGGTTTTGCCATTCACGGTTTTTGTGATGGCCTCTTTCTGGCCAAGAATAGGCAGGCGATCATTGGATTGGCAGGAGGCACTCCCTACCATGAGCACAAATGCCAAAATCAATTGTGCGTTACTTAACCCCCAAAAACTGTTTCGCATCGGCAATGCTACTGGTGATTTTTTTTTGAACATCTGCTATTTTTTGCTTCTCAGCGTCAAGGTATTGTATGGCCAGTTCGGGTTTCAGCGTGACCAGGGTGTCGCCATTATAGTTGCTCATCCAGTTCATCATCAGGCTATCTGCTTCGGCTAACCGGCGATTTAGCCGCATAGCCTGTTCTTTTTCTTCGTCGGTGCGCAGGGTTGCCGAGGGGGTGTTTTGTCCTTCCTGAGCACTGTCTGTAGCAGCGATGCGCTGTTTTAACTGCTTCTGCAATTTCATAATGTCGCTGACGCGCGGCATCACCTCATCATGAATCTTAAAGACCTCTGCTTCAGCGGTTTTAACAGCGTCACCCTGCCCACTATTCTGGCAGGAAACGAAAAACAACAGACTAAACGCTACGGGTAAAAGGTGGTTCTGAATCATTAATTGGTTGGTTTCGAGACTATCTATTTAGCCACCGCCAGTTTGCCCTGTTTCAGGATTTCGCGGGCATTCTTGACCGTATTGGCCGATGGATTCTTGCCACCAATCATCTGGGCAATCTCCGTTACCCGTTCATCGAACGAGAGTTGTCGAATTCGGCTTACGGTTCGGTCGGCAGAATGGTCTTTATACACGAAATAATGACGGGTTCCCTGAGCGGCAATTTGAGGCAGGTGCGTAATGGCAATGATCTGGTGATTATGCGCCATGTCTTTCATCATATTGCCCATTCTAATCGCAATTTCGCCCGATACACCTGTGTCAATCTCATCGAAGATGATCGTTGGCAGCGACCGCTTGCTGGCCAGAATGTATTTGATAGCCAGCATCAGGCGCGAAAACTCACCGCCCGATGCCACATTTTTCAACTGTTGTGGCTTTATTCCTTTGTTCGCGCTGAACATGAATGTAACCGTGTCAATGCCCGTTGCCGATGGCTTACCCGTTTCCGGGTTGATCCGTAGCGAGGCATTGGGCATACCCAGGTCGTGAAGCAGGGCACCAATTTCGCTCTCAATGTCGGGCAACACCGCCCGGCGAGTTTCAGAAAGTAGTTCGGCACTGTGCATCGTTTTGGCGCGGGCTTCGGTGGCCGCCTGTTCGGCAGCGGCCATTTCTTCGTCCATGTTCTCCACCTTACTCACTTTTTGCTGCAACTCAGCCTGCAAACTCAGCAACGCCCCCACCGACGAAACGGCGTGTTTCTTGAACAGTTGGTAGAGCACATTGAGTCGTTCCCGAACTTTCTCGGCCCGGCTCTCGTCGGTTTCCACAGAATCCTGCTCGGTGCTGATCTCATCGACCAAATCGCGCAACTCGATCAGCGTGCTCTGGGCGCGTTCCTGTAACCCGGCAT
>JAJAYX010000563.1 GCA_026785985.1 Rudanella sp.
CCTTGCTGTCGATAATAAAGCCCGCCCAAAGTGTGCCGAACCTGTCGAGCAAACCCCGCCCCGAAAAGTGCTGGGCTGGCACACAATGAATGGTTGTGTTGGCATTGAACAGCGTTGACTGCCGCCAGTCCATTTCGGTGATGTTCTGGCACCCTTTTTCCTCCAGAAATGCTTTCACACCCAGTGTACAAACCACTTTTGGTTGGTCGCGCTGGCACAGTTTCCGGATCGTTTCAATGTCTAAATGATCCCAGTGATTATGGCTCAGAATCAGGATATCGATTTTGGGCAGATCATCGAATCGGATACCCGGTGGCCGGGTTCGTTTGATGCCCGCAAACTGAACCGGGCTCACCCGCTCATAATAAACGGGGTCAGTGATCACGTTCAGGCCATCGAACTGTAACAAAACCGTGGCATGGTTCACAAACGTAACCCGCACCGAATCGCCCATAATGCGAGAAGCGGGCACGGGACTGGGTGGGTCGTTTTGGGAATCTGTCCAGGGTTCGTCGCGCTCCCGGTTCAGCAACCAACTCAATACGGCCCCAAACCCTTTCGAGGCTGGAATTTGCCCGTTGGCATCGGGCAGATTGTGAAAGTTTTTCCCATCGAAATGGTCTGATACCGGCCCTTCGTAGCGCGGTGCCGAAATAGACACGCCAAACAGCACCCCACCCAACGCAATGGTCAGCACAACTCCCAGCAAAATCAACATTATTTTCTTGATTGTCATGGTCTCAACACCTGACTAACTACGTGTATGAGGCCGTTGTTCGCCACCACATCAGCCCGTTTAATGGTGGCGGCTGTTGTGTTCTGATTTCCCTTTATGGTTGGCGTATTGGTAGTGATCACTACAGTCAGTTTGGCTGAAGTCGGGTTGAGCGTGGTGAGTTGCCCGGCGACTAACTGATTGGAAAAAGTCAGACCTGATGTGGCATGGTATCCCAACACACTCGACAGAGTCGTGAGCGAAGCCGCATTGATGGCTGCGAGGTTGGCAAGGGGCGATCCGGTAGCAGCAAAAGCCGCGTTATCGGGTACAAAAATCGTGACGGGCTGCCCGGCAGCAAGCGTCGAACTCAATTGAACAGCCAAAGAGGGCACACGATTGATGGCCGCGACAATCAGCGAAAAATTCGCCGGGTCCGACTGAAGCGCACTTAGGATGCTCGGTGCCGACGGCAGCAGCACCCGGTCGATGGTATGCACAATGCCATTGGCCACAGCCTGATCGGCTTTTATGACACGGGCACCGTTGATGGTGACCCCGGCTGTGCTCCCGCTGACTGTTTTGGTGATGTAGGCCGTGCCTCCCCCAATGGACTGAACGGGCGTGTTTGTTCCTAACTGAGGAGCATCGGACTTAACCAGGCCATTGAACACATGGTACTTGAGCACTTGCTCGATGGTGGCAATGGGCAGCGCATTAATGGAAGCCACATCGGCAAAACCTGCCGCTTTGAAGGCATCGTCGTTAGGGGCAAAAATGGTCAGACTGGCCCCTTTGAGGGCATCGGCAAAGTTGGCCCGCAGCACAGCCGCCCTAAGCAGGCTGAACGAGTTGTCTTCCTGAATCAGGTCGCTTGCCGATTTTGGGGTGGCCTCTTCGTTGGCTTTGTTGCAACTAACGAACAAGCCACTCAGCAGGATGGTCATCAGAACGGCCCGCAGTGTATGTGAGATGGGGTGCATAAGCAGTATTGTTTACGGTTATAATTATCTTCCTATCAAAAAAGGTGCTAAGACTGTCGAGAATTGTATAATAGGCAAAAAAAAGATGGAAGCTGGACGTGCAGGCAAAAACTCTATTTAACGAGTAGATAAAACTCAATGTTTCAAATGGTCGTATATTTACGTACTTTTGCCCTTTCATTTTCAGGCCGTGGTCAAGAGCGCAACTGCTTGTTAATTAATCTTAAAAGTAGGGTTTTTGGATGAAGGAGGACATTGATCCGGGCAATCTGCCTCAGCACATAGCCGTTATCATGGACGGAAACGGACGTTGGGCCAAGCAGCAGGGGGCAGCCAGGGTGTTTGGGCACAGCAGTGCCATCAAAGCCGTGCGCGAAGTTACCGAAGGATGCGCTGAGTTAGGGATTAAGTTCCTGACACTCTACGCCTTCTCGACGGAAAACTGGAACCGGCCCAAGTTCGAGGTCGACATGCTGATGCAGTTGCTGGTCTACACGATTCGGGGCGAGATGAAAACGCTCATGGACAATAATGTGCGGCTGGCGACGATTGGGCATACCGAGAGCCTGCCTAAAGACTGTCAGCGCGAATTGCAGGAAGCTATGCAGGCTACTGAACAAAATACGGGTCTAACCCTGGTTTTGGCCCTTAGTTATAGTGGGCGTTGGGAAATCATCGAAGCCGTTCGGCAAATTGCGGACGAAGTGAAAGCAGGCACACTGGCATCTGAAGACATTACCGATAAAACCTTTGGGCAATACCTGAGCACCCGCGATATGCCCGACCCGGAATTGATGATCCGCACCAGTGGCGAAATGCGCATCAGTAATTTTTTGCTGTGGCAACTGGCTTATTCTGAATTATATATGCCCGATGTGCTGTGGCCCGATTTTCGGAAACCACATTTATACGAAGCTATTTTAAGTTACCAGAGCCGCGAACGCCGGTTTGGTAAAACCAGTGAACAACTTTTGAAATAAATGAAACACCGTTTAACCGTCATCCTGAGAGCCATTGTGTGTATGGCTGTTGTGCTGCCCGCTTCTGTGTCGGCTCAGGTGCGCATTGGCGCGGGAATTCCAACGCCCACCACCACAGAGCCTTCCTCAACGGTGGCTCTGACAAACTATGCCGATCCGAAAGAGTATGAAATCGGCGGCCTCACCGTTACTGGCACCCGCTACCTCGACCCCAATTCGCTGGTTTCGCTGACTGGCCTGAAAGTTGGCGACAAAGTTCGTATTCCCGGTGATGCCATCGGCTCCTCCATTCGGAAGCTAATGGAATCGGGCTTACTGGACGATGTGGAACTGTTTGCCACCAACGTAACCGACAACAAAATATTCCTTTCGTTTCAGGTGAAAGACCGGCCCCGATTGATGAAGGTGAATTTCACCGGTATCAAAAAAGCGGAACAGGAATCGCTGAAAGACAAGATCAAACTGAACCTGGGCCGGGTTATCACGCCGACGGTATCTAAAAATACGCAGTTGGCTGTTCGGAAGTTCTTTATGGACAAAGGCTACCTGAACACCAAAGTGAAAACGACGGTAATTCCCGATAGTGCCCGCAACAACGCCACCATGCGCGTGTTGGTTGAGAAAGGCGAGAAAGTCAAAATCCAGCATATCGTGTTCAATGGGCGTACCGAGGTAGACGAAAGTCAGGTACGGCTGAAAATGAAGAACACCAAAGAAATGCGCTTTGGCCGGTTGTTCACGCCTTCGAAATACGTTCCGAAGAAATACGAAGAAGACAAGCAAAAACTCGTTGCTTATTATAACAAGCTGGGCTATCGCGATGCCGCCATTGAGTCGGATTCAATCATAAACAATGGTGGGAAAACCATTGACCTCGTGATGAATCTCAGCGAAGGCCGCCGGTATTACATCCGCAACATTGATTTTGAGGGTAATTACCTGTACACCACTGACCGCCTTCGGGAGGTGCTGGGCATCAAAAAGGGTGATATTTACAATACCGAAGACTTAGACAAGCGGCTGAACGGCGACCCCGGTCAGGATTTAAGTTCGGTTTATATGGACGATGGTTATCTCTACTTCAGTGCTTCGCCCGTTGAGAAATCCATTGATGGTGACTCGCTCGATCTGGAAATCCGCATTTTCGAGGGTAAGCAGGCCACCATCAACCGGGTGATTCTGAACGGCAACACCAAAACCAGCGACCATGTGGTGTTACGCCAGATTCGGACGTTGCCTGGCCAGAAGTTCTCTAAAACAAACCTGATTCGTACGCAACGAGAATTGGCCACACTCGGCTATTTCGATCCGGAGAAAATTGGGATCAACCCGCAGCCGCAGAGCGATGGTACGGTAGATATTGAATATACGGTCGAAGAAAAACCGTCAGACCAGATTGAGTTGTCGGGTGGTTGGGGTGGCTTCATTGGCTTTGTGGGAACACTTGGCCTCACGTTCAACAACTTCTCGGCCCGCAACGTCACCAACTGGAATGCCTGGCGGCCTTTGCCAGCCGGCGACGGTCAGCGCG
>JAJAYX010000564.1 GCA_026785985.1 Rudanella sp.
AGTTATGAACTCGTACAGGAAGGCAGATGAAATGGTTGCATGATAATATATAAATAGTACCAATTAAACTAAAATTTAATTAGACCACTTACTAGTTCAACAGGATAAGCAACATAAACGGCATCACCAGCCAATAGGGGAGCAACATAACCCGGAGCCGGATAATTAATTGCCAAACCATCACGGCATCGCCAACAAGCGACAAAAATGGTAGGCCAGTAGAAATGCCGATGACGTTGAAAACAGCGCCGGCAAAAAGGCTAACCCCAACGTGACCCACGTAGTCGAGCCAATGAGGTAATCGGTCGGTGGTGGCTGCCTGATAAATCGCGATGCCCCCCGCCAGCAAAACGCCCACCAAAGGCAGCAGCGTTGTGAGACCGAGTTTTCCCACAGCTAACCAGTGAATCAGTCCGACAAGGCCGAACAGAAAGGTGATCAGAACAAGACGGTAGCCGGTGTGAAAGCGGGGAGCAAAATCAAGAAGCTGCCACCGCTCCGGCTCAGTCGGAAACACTACCCGGCGGTTGTAGGAAACAAACGCATATAATTTTTTAGCCCAGCCATACAGAAAAGTGCGTTGAATGAATTTGGCGAAACCCGGAAACCGAAAGCTAATTACCGTCAGCATGGCATCAACTCCATAGCGAACTTCGGGGCCTTCCAGATCCACGAGGGGTAGTTCGTGGCGCATCCGGTTGGGGGCGAGCCGGGCAATGATGCGCTGATCGTGGCATGTTTGATTCGATTGCCGGGCTTCGGCAGGGAGCCAGCCTAACGGCACAAATCCTTTAGTATAGGCCTCGCAGGCGGGGCAACTGGCATCATAAATCAAGAGCGGTTTCATAGGAGTGAACGAGTATGAGTTACTTAAAAACCTTCATAAATTGGCCCATGAGCCAGTTTTCCTCGGCTCGAACTACGGCATTCAGTGCGCTATCGGCGAAACCGGCCACACTGCTGATACCGTCGATAATTTTCTGAAATTCAATAGCTTCGGGTGTGTCGGCATCGGCTAGTTGCAACTCGGCCAACACCTCCAGCACCGGTTTTATCTCCCGCCGCCGGCGTTCTTTGGCCACTTGCCGGGCCACCTTCCAGATGTCTTTTTCGGCTACGAAAAACTCGCGTCGTTCGCCGGGCTTCAAGTACCTGAAAATCAGTCCCCAGTCGATTAGTTCGCGGAGGTTCATGTTCGCATTGCCGCGCGAAATCTGCAACTGTTCCATCACATCTTCGGCACTGAGTGGCTCCGGGGCCACCAGTAGCAGGGCATGAATCTGAGCCATAGTTCGATTAATACCCCACTGCGTGGCGAGTGTTCCCCAGGTCTGTAAAAACTTCGCTTTTGCTTCCTCGTAAGTCATACTCAAATGTACAACTATGTTTCTGAACTTTCAAAATAAATTGAAAGATAGTTGTTAGAAACACAAAAGCCAGTTATTGGTTCTAATAACTGGCTTTTCTATGGATCGCCGTTCACTATTGGCTGCTCACTGTTCACTGCCTTCCCCCGTTCCCGGTCGTATCGGGAGGAGCAACAGGTTCAAGCGGAATAATGGGCGGGAGCGTTGGCGTAACGGTTGAATCAATTAGTCCCGGATCGAACTCCGTAGAATCAGTTTCGTCGGTATCACTTTCGTCGTATTCATAGGCGCAGTTCAGATATTCTTTTGTGATGGGCACTGTCGGCTTCGGAAATGGCCCCTGTAGGTTTTTAAACGCCTTGTCGGCATAAACTTTTTCCAGAAACAGCCCCACAATGGGCAAGGCTGTTTTCGCCCCCTCGCCCATGTCGGTTGATCGAAAGTGAATGCTTCGGTCATCGCCACCTACCCAGGCTCCCACCACCAGCTTATCGGAAACGCCCACAAACCAGCCGTCGGAATTGTTGGACGTTGTTCCGGTTTTGGCTCCCATCTCGTGGTTGTTTTTAAACAGATTGAACGACCACAAACTTTGCGAGGTGCCTCCCGATTCCTGCAAACCACCCTGCAACATAAACAACATCAGATAGGCCGATTCGGCACTAATGGACACTCGGGTTTTAGCCGTAAATTCTTCTTTTACATTGCCTTCGCGGTCTTCGATCCGGGCCACAATCATTGGGTCGATGTGTTGCCCCTGGTTGGCAAATGTACAATAGGCATTCACCAACTCATACAACGACACATCCGACGAACCGAGACCAATTGAAGCCACGGCATCCAATCGGCTCTGAATACCCATTTTGTGGGCATATTCCACCACTTTTTCGGGTCCAACATCGTCGGTAAGCTGGGCCGTAATCGAGTTTACCGAACGGGCAATCGCCTTCATGAGCGTCATGTTCGAGTAGCTGTAGTAGCCAGTAGAGTTTCTGGGTTCCCACACCTTGTTTTCGCCATTTTCGCGGTATTCTTTTCGGAACGGTTTGTCGCGAATCCGGTCGCAGGGACTCAGATTCATGGTCGTATCGTCGATAGCCGCGCAATACACAAAGGGCTTAAATGTGGAGCCGGGTTGCCGACGGCCCTGCTTCACGTGGTCGTATTTAAAGTAATCGTAGTCAAGGCCGCCCACCCACGCCCGAATATGGCCGTTATGAGGGTCCATAGCCACCATACCCGACTGCAAAAACCGTTTATAATAGGTAATGGAGTCATAGGGGGTCATTTCGGTTTCTTTTTCCCCACCCCAGTCAAAAACCTTCATTTTGGCCTTCTTTTTCTTCATATAGAAATCGACAGAGTCGGGCTGATTGCGAAACCGGCGGGCAAGGCTGCGATAGCGATCCGTGCGTTTAGCGACCGAGTCGATAAATCCAGGAATTTCGTTGCCTTCTTCGTCGGTCCAGGGGTTTTTGTTACGCCAGTGGTTGTCAAATTTCTTCTGCAACGACTTCATCTTTTCGGCAGTGGCAGCCTCGGCGTAGGTCTGCATCCGCGAGTCGATGGTGGTTATGATTCGAAGCCCGTCGGTATAGAGGTCGTAGCCGTTTTCATCGCCCCATTTTTTCACGAAATCCATCACCGCATTTTTGAGGTAACTGGCTGGGCCGCCATACGGATTTTCGGGGGTGAAATCGGTTTTCAGGGGCATGGCCGAAATGGAGTCAGCCTGTGCTTTCGTCAGAAAATTGTATTTGGCCATCTGCCCGATCACAATATTCCGGCGTTCTTTGGAGCGGTCGGGGTTCCGAAGCGGGTTATAGGAGGTGGTTGCTTTCTGAAGCCCCACCAATATGGCTCCTTCCTGCACGTTCAGGCTGTCGGGGGCTTTATTGAAAAAGGTGCGGGCGGCCGTTTTCAGGCCAAACGCATTGCTGCCAAAGTCAACTG
>JAJAYX010000565.1 GCA_026785985.1 Rudanella sp.
GTACGCTGCCATCCGGTGCCTGAGACGAGTACGCTGCCATCCGGTGCCTGAGACGCAAAGGATTGCGTCTCTACATGTATAATCCCTCCTGATTGTCGCGGTTCCTAACCCAATTATCAGGATTTTCGATTATGTATTGGCGAATGCGGTTTAGTTCGTTTTCATTGCGAATTACGCGATCATGGTAACGGGGTTGCCAACTGAATTCGAGGGTATTGGTAGTGGCGTAGGCTTTCACACCAGATTTGTAGCCACGTATAACTGATCCCAAATTCTGACGTTGTGGACCGAAGGTATTTGGTTGCCAATCTACATAATCAGGTTTGTCTATAAACAGGATACCATGCAGGTGATTCGGCATCAATTGAAAAGCATCTAATTGAACGAATGGCGAAAATTCAGCAATAGAAAACCACCCGTCTATGGCGCGCTGACCAATGACAGTCGGTTTAATTATAGGTTTGGTATCAGAATCAATAATTTCACCGAAATAAGGGAATCTAGCTTTAGTACAAATCGTGATAAAGTAGGCTCCATTCGAACCATAATCATAATTTGACAGCCGAGTTGTATCAATCCGAAATTGCCCTTGAAATAGATGTTCGTTCATTGTGGTATATGCAGACGCAACCCTGTGCGTCCGCCCGTGCAGTCTCTACCAAATACCCGCCATTACCATTTTGATTTCCCCGTAGGTAACGACATTGTTCACGCCCGCCCGGATTTCGGTTGAACCAGCCCCTTCGTGGGCTTGAGCGTATTCGCGGATGAGGGCGATTTTCGGGGCTGGCACCACAGCCTCCACGGGCAACAGACCCGATTTAATGGCTTTGGCTAAATGGCCCTCCACCGTTGACAGGGCCATGCCCCGTTTCTCAGCGATGGCATCCGGCGATTGACCCGACAGAAACAGTCGAAGGGTGGCATCGAAGGTCGATTCTTTGTCGGCTTTGGCAATTTTGGCCTTTTCGCGAAGACTGGCTCCTGAACCCCGAAACGCATCCAGAATCTTCATGATGTCGGGGCCAATTTGCTTCACTTTGGTTTTCCCAAAACCCTTCACGGCCAGTAATTCAGCGGTTGAACTCGGGCGGATTTTTACTAATTCGACAATTGTTTTGGTGGGCAACACCATGAATCCCGTGGTGTTGTGTTCGGCAGCCATTTCGTCGCGCCACCTGGTCAGGGCTTTGTACAAATCATCGCGGCTACCCCCGCCCGATTCAGTGCTAGCCTTCTCGAATTGTTTACGGGCGGGTTTGAAATCAAGTTCGGCGTGGTTGCGGGCCTGTAAGAAACCCAGTGCATCGAAGCCCTCTGTACACCGCTCGAAGCTTTTTAGTTTGCTGAACAGTTCCTTTTCCAGCTCATCCATAATTTCGAGCAGTGTCTCCCGAACGGCCTTGTTATCGGCGTCGGTAGGCGCGTTTCGGAGCCGGGGCAGCAGGTCGTTGGTGAGTAGGGCGTTGAAATAATCGGCTCCTTTGCGGATACGCTCTTGAAGAGCCTCGTTGGCTTCGGGGAGCGGTTCCTGAGCAAAATAAGCGGGCATCTGTTGTTGAAACCGGCGACCTACGTCGCGGGCTTTGGGACGTAGGTCGTTTTCGAGGGCTTCGAGAGCAGGCGCCAACTCGTCATCGAAACTAGAGCCATGCTGATTTACCTCCCGCCGACAGCGGTAGAGCAGCGTGGCCGCATGTTCAAACGAAAACAACTCGTTTAGTAAGGCCTCCTGATTGGTGCGTTTGGCTTCGTGCAGATGTTGTTCGGTGGGCGTTTGCAGCTGCTCATGGAAAACTTCGAGCGTTTGTTCCGTTTTGATGCTGCTCGACGGAATGGGCGTGCGTAACACCAAGCCCTCCAGCGTTTTGCAACGGCTAAGGGCCACGTAAACCTGCCCGTGTGCAAAAGCCGCCGATGCGTCGATAATGGCCCGCTCAAAAGTCAATCCCTGGCTTTTGTGGATCGTGATGGCCCACGCCAGCCGGAGCGGAAACTGGGTAAAGGTCCCGATCACGTCGGCGGTAATTTCCTTCGTATCCGGATCGAGCGTATAGCGGATGTTTTGCCACTCCGCCGTGGAAACCATTAGGGTATCGCCGTCGGCCTGACCTTCCACAAAGATGATCCCGTCTTCCTCGTCGATGCGGAGCACGCGGCCAATCTTGCCATTGTAAAACAGCTTTTCGCGGGAGATGTCGTTTTTGATAAACATCACCTGCGCGCCCACTTTCAGGGTTAGTTCGGCATCGGTGGGATAGGCCGAAGCGGGGAAATCGCCGGTTGTGGTGGCTTCGGAGCTGTGTTCGCGCCCCTTCAGTTCGGCCAGTTTGGTGGCGTTGATTTGCTGGGCGGAGTTGTTGTGCGTGGTAAGGGTAATGTAGCCTTCCTTATCGGCAGGTCGGAAATCGGGAACGTACCGCTGGTTGAGGTCAGCCAGTTGAGCGCTGGTAATCGTTTTTTCGCGAATGGCGTTCAACAGATCAATGAATCGCTGATCGGATTGCCGGTAAATATGCGTGAGTTCAATGCTCACATACGGTGTTTCGCGCAGGGCGCGGCTCCCGAAAAAATAGCCGGTTTCGTAATAGTCGCGGAGTAGCACCCAGTCTTCGTCCCGAATCACGGGCGGCAACTGTTGCATATCGCCGATCATGAGCAGCTGCACTCCGCCAAACGGTTCCGACGGGTTCCGATACCGGCGCAGTACCTCGTCGATGCCATCGAGCACGTCGGCCCGGACCATACTGATTTCGTCGATCACCAGCAGGTCGAGGGTACGCAGCAGCCGGATCTTGTCGCGGTTAAACTTGCGGCCTTCGCGGGTGGTTGAGCCGGGGGTGAGTGGCCCAAACGGCAACTGAAACATGGAGTGGATAGTCACTCCCCCCGCGTTAATTGCCGCTACGCCTGTTGGGGCTACAACTGCCAATCGTTTGGCTGCCAGTTGTTTAATAGTATGTAGAAACGTGGTTTTCCCCGTGCCGGCCTTGCCCGTCAGAAAGATATTATTGCGGGTATGGAGAACAAAATCAGTGGCTAAAACGAGTTTGTCGTTAACGGCAGGAGCGGTGGGCATGGGGCAGTGGGCCTGGGAGTTGGGGTAATTGATTTGGGGTACAAATTACGCACCAGAACTGACTAACCCCAAACCCTCTGCCCGAAACCCTTCACCCCTCCACCCGCCGAAAAAACTCGTCCCGGTAGGTGTCGCCTACCGGGACGAGTTTTTTACCGATGTAAATGCGGTTGCGCTCGATGGATTCGATGCGGTTCAGGGCCACGATGTACGATTTATGCACCCGAATGAACCGGCTGACGGGCAGTTTCTCCTCCAGACTTTTCATGGTTTGCAACGTCAGCAGGCGGGTTGGATCAGTTTTGCCGGTGGCCGGGGGTGTATAAATCGAGACGTAATCTTTCAGGCCCTCAGAATACAGAATATTGGCTAAATCAATGCGCTGTAAGCGATATTCTGTTTTTACGAAAATGAAATCGGGCTGTAGAGCCGCAAAATTTTGCGGCTCAGGCGCGTCAGCAATTTTGACGTTTGTTTCTGGCTGACGAAAAGAAGCCGCAAGCTCTTGCGGCACCCGCAGATCGGTCTCTACAGATGGCAACAATTTCTGGGCAGCCCGGTAGAACCGCTCAAACGAAACGGGTTTGAGCAGGTAATCGACCACGTTGTGTTCGTAGCCGTCGAGGGCATATTCGGAGTAAGCGGTGGTTAGAATCACCCGGCAGCGACTGCCCAAACCGCCATGTCGGGCAATTTTCAGGAACTGAAGCCCCGTCAGTTCGGGCATCTGAATATCTAAAAACACCACATCGACCTCACCCGCCTGCACCCGTTGCAGAGCCGCGATGGGGGAGGTCAGGGTGCCAACCAAGGTCAGAAACGGCACTTTACTGACGTAATCGGCCAGAATGGTGAGGGCCAGCGGTTCATCGTCAACTATCAGGGTTCGAAGCATATTTATAAAGTCAATTCCAGTCGGCACGAATAGGTTTGATCGTCTTCGTCTACCTTGAGGCTGTATTGGTTTGGGTAGAGCAAATCTAAGCGTCGGCGGACATTCGGCAAGCCAATGCCGCCCGTTGTGTCTTTCTGATGGCGACTTTTCTTGTTCAACACATCGGCTACCAGTTTGCCTTGCCGTACGCTCAGGTGAATCACCAGTGGATGGTTTGGGTCGGTGAGGTCGCCGTGTTTAAAGGCATTTTCCACAAACGAAATCAGCAACATCGGCTCCACTCGGTAGAGGTCGGGGTTGCCCTTCACCTCAAACTGAACCTGGGCATTGGGGACACGCAGCTTTTCGAGATCGACCAGATTCTGGAGGTACTGAATCTCTTTGGTCAGCGATACTTTGTGCGATAACCCTGCGGCACTAGTTTGGGGGTTTCCCGTGCTTTCGTAGAGCATATAACGCATCAGTTCGGAGAGTTTCAGAATGGCTCCCGGTGCAGCATCCGACTTGGCGTAGGCAAGCGCATAAATGTTGTTGAGTGTGTTGAACAGGAAGTGCGGATTGATCTGCGATTTCAGAAAGGCCAGTTCTGCCGTTGTTTTTTCGCCTACCAGTTCCTTACGCTCCTGCTGATGCCGAAACCAGTCTTCGAGGAGTTTGAACAACGCACCGAGCGCTACTGCTTTGATGGCGAAATACTGATTGTCGATAATGTAATAACCCAGTGTGAGGTCTTCCGGGTAGTAGTTGACCGCTCCGAATAACAGGCGGGTAACCTGCTGCTCGGCCAGATAACGGGCCCCAATAAACACAAACCCCGCCCCAATGGAGCCCAGAACAGCCCATAGATACTGTTTCCGGTTCAGAAACCGGTTCAGCACCAGCGCGTGTTCGGCCCAGGCGGCCAGCAAAAACACCGTGTTGAACGTGATGCCGAACATGGTATAAGGCTTCCCCTTCGTCTCCGGATTGACGGTGCTAATCACAATCGGTACGACCAATATACTGACGTAGAGCAGACCACGAAGCACAGCGCGATTGGGGCGGAGCGAGGATAGTTTCATGCCGTCAAAGCTATGCTGATTAATTGAATGACCCAATCTGGTTCGACCAACGCCCGTTTTTTGCCGACCAACCGGCGCGGCTATTCGGGCTGGCGTTGGACGAGAAAACAGCCGCGTTGGTCGAATTGAGTAAAGCCGGGTGGGGGCAGGCCTGCACCTTTGTTCCATCAATCACGCAAAACAAAACGCAACCTCATGAAAACGCTCCTTACTACCGCCTTTTTGCTAATCACGTTCCTGACTAATGCCCAAAACCAACCGGATCGCCGGACCGCCATCCACGTACTGGTGGTGGGTACTTCCCACAGCTACGGCCAGAAACCCATTGAAGATTTTAAGGCTGCTATTTATGATGCCATTAAAAAAATGGATGCTGCCGACTTAGAGAAAAAGCAAAAAGAAGCTGCAGCAGAAAAAGCAAAGTCACAAGCAGTAGCAGCAAAAAGTAATGCTCCTGCAACTGTTCAAAATATTGTTACCGATGAAGATCCGAAAACTATCTTCCTGATATGTGATAAAAGAGATAAAGACAACATAAAAGAACTTAGCTCATACCTTTCCAAAACTTTGCATTTTAGTGTTGATAAAATGGTTTTTGATGGCACTGATGAAGAGTTAAAAACTGCTTATGACATGAGTTTGAGAGATTGTGATGCCGTATTGATCTATTATGGTA
>JAJAYX010000566.1 GCA_026785985.1 Rudanella sp.
CAGCTTTTGCCAGAGGGCGTAGCCAACGGGATTCAGGTGCAGACCATCGACCTCGAATAAGTCAGGACGCGGCTGACCGTCGGGGGTCAGCATCGCATCGGTCAGGTCGATAAAAGTAGTGTTTGGCAAACGGCTTATCTCGGCGGCAATGAACGTGTTGGCCGCCCGAATTTGAGTAATGATGGCCCAACGGGCCGGGCTGGGTTTTATAGACACGTAAATGAGCGGAACGTTGGGCAGGTGCCGCTGCATTTTGTCGGCTAATGCGCAAAAAAACAGATAGACCTCTTCGGGCTTTCGGTCGTTGCCGAGGTCGTTGTCGCCCGCATAGAGTATTACTGCCCTGGGTTGGGCCGGAACGATGAGCCGCTCGAAATACCAGCCACAGGCCTCCAGCGTTGAGCCCCCAAAGCCCGCGTTCAGCACCTGAACCTGCGGAAAAGCCTGGGCTAAACGGGTCCATAGCCGGACGGTCGAACTCCCATAAAAGACAACCGTATGGGGAGGGTATTGTGCCAGTGTGTGTTCTAGTTGCCTGACTTCCTCTTCTAATGAATCCATGTAGTTTAATCGACAAACGGGCCGCAACTGTTTTCGTTTTCGATTGGATGACTAGCAATCCGCTGATTCAGGCTGCTACCGAAAGTTCTGTAGTCAACCCGGCATTACTGCCCGATTCCCAGTGCAGGCTGTCCGGTTCGGTGGCCACGGTTCCAATGGCAACAACGTTTGAACAACGCTCCCAAAGATCGGTCAGTGCTTCGCGGCCGGTTTGCCAGCGACAAATGACATTGACCTCCCGAATGATTTTGGATGCCCTGGCGACATTGGCCCGCTCGAAATAGGCAGGCATTCGCTCAGTCATATGCCCGACGAGGTCGCTGGTATCCCCGCCGATAATCTGTTCGGGCGCATTCCGGGCAATCTGGATCAGGGCACGGGCTATTGAAGCCGAATAGAAGGCACAGTCGATATCCTGATGCCGAACGGGCACCCCATCGTGCAATCGCTGTAGATTCAGGCTACCATCTTCCAGCCGTTCGGAGGCAGGCGACTGAGCCTCGGGCTGGGGAAACACGGTATCGACGTATCGTTTGAACTTTTGCCACCACGGGGGCAGCGCGTGGGGTTTGAGCGTATCGCAGAACATTACGCGCCGGGGCAGCGACGGTTGCCGGGTATCCATTAGTAACAGAGCCGCTCCCAGATGAAGATCATCGGCAGCATGACGGCACTGCACAATAAAGCAACAAAGGGATTCCTGCCCCTCGTCGTGCAATTGCTGAGTAATGGTTCGGGCAACCCGCAGTGAATCGGTCATAGACCCCTCCGTAATGACGTGAAGGGGCAGTTGTGGCGAAAAGAGGGCTTCCCGGCGAAGCTGACGAGCCAGAATGGTCAACGCGGTGGCATCGGAACGGCGGGTGCCGAAATGAACACCAATGTCTTCTTTAGCTCTATCGGCGGTCATATCGGCCAGCCGAATCGAGTTTCCCCAGGCATCCTGTCGGCTCCTGGGGCTGTACCGAAACGATACGGCCAACTGGTTTCGCTGGTTCGACAGGTTGTATATGCGGCTTTCAAACCGGGCTAGAAGTGGCTCGTAGGCATCGGTTTCAAAAAAAACCTCGGTGGCGGGGCGGAGCAGGTGGCGGGCAATGTTATCCTGCCGTAACAGCCGTTCCAGGGCATCGTCGTGATGCTGAAAAAAAGCGAGTAAGGCTCCTTTCTGGATAAACTCGTTGCTATCGGTTTCCTGGCTTCGATCGGTGGTTGTGGGGGGATGCTGTTCGGCCCACCAGCGCAGATACTGCGCCACGGCACTGTCGAAACGGAGGTTAGCCTGTTCGGCTAGTTGTTGGGAATATGGGGTGCAAAACGGTTTATCCATCGTCTCGGCAGGGCCAGTGCCGAGTGGGAACAGTGGGTTCATGGGCAGTTATTTCAAATCGATTACGGGTTGGCTAAGATAAGGATTTTGCCTGAATAATTTTGGCCTTACGGGTCGACAAACCTTCTTTTTACCTCAATTCGCTGGTTATTTCTTTTTCGCCTTACGGGTCGACTTAAGCATCCAGCCGATTTTAACGCCCGCAGTCATGCTCGGCTTGCGGAGCGTTCCGTCGAACGGTACAAAACGAGTAAATCGCAGGGCTTCCCCCACCGTTCCGTTTGAATAGATCACAGACGGTCCGCTCGTTTGCCGGACACTGACGATCCTGAAACCAACTCCGACATACACATCGACCAGGAAATTGGGGTGTTTTCGGCTGGGGACACCCTGATAACCCAGGTTGGCGTGGAGGGCGTAGACATTGCGCTGAATCCGGGCCGTTTCGCGTTTAGGCAGGTTTGGCCATACCGTTACGCCGTTTGGGGAAGGAATCTCCCGGTCGCTTTTATGCATCATCTCTTTAAACAAAAGCTCTCCCGCCACGTAAAAACCAGTGGGGACATTGGTCTGTAAGCCACGTCGGGTTAAGTTGGGGCCGAAATAATAGCGAATTTGTGTCCGGGCGCGGAAGGTGGTCTTGGCTCGGTCTGCCAGCTTTTGATACGAAAACAGTCCCAGCGATGGCCAACCGTACCCAACTTCCTGTTGGATAGACCAGTTGGGCCGCAAAGGAATTTCAACGGCAACCTGCACCGTCGGGTCCAGGTCGATCAGGCTCAGAGG
>JAJAYX010000567.1 GCA_026785985.1 Rudanella sp.
GACTTATTCAATAACCGATAAACCAAACAAACTCCAATGAAAACCAAACTCTTTACCCTTGCCCTGTTGCTGATGAGCGCGGGGGCGTTTGCCCAGACTGCCGCCGACGAAGCCGCCGTGAAAGCCGCCTGCGTATCCGAGACCGAACACTTCGACAAGCGCGACAAAACGGCTCTGCTGGCCGGGATAGCCGACGTACCCTACGCGAGCCGCTACTGGGTCAACAACGCCTACAACGGTGGAACAGTCATCCGGGAGAAGTATGCCGAGGTCATCGCCGACTCACCCCAGCCAACGGGGATAAAGCGCGAGCAGTCGAACTGGCAACTTAAAACTCTGGGGACCAGCCACTACTGGGCTACCTACGACCAGACATCGACCACGCCGGCCGGTAAAACAAGCCGCTCGAAGGAGGTACGGCTCTTAGAGAAAATCAACGGACGGTGGCAGATGATCTCCGTCATCAACCTGCCCCTGCCGAAGGAAGGGGAAACCGCGCCAACCAGCTTGCTGGCTGAGTTTCCGGCCATGATGAAAGCCCGCAATGCCAATCCCACTGCGTTTTTTGAGGAACGCGCTGCCCCCGACCTGGCTTTTATTGCCGGACACGATGGGTCGGTACAAAACAAAGATTGGTTACTGGGGCTGTTCAAAAACCAGAAAAGCCATATCGCCGACCTGACCAACCTGAAAATCCAGCAAGTGGGCGATCTGGCCGTAGTAACGGGCATCAGCAACTTAGCTGTTGAGTTTCTGGATGGAAAGAAGCAGTCTTACAAAGATGCCTTTACCTACACGTTGCGCTGGCTGAACGGCCGATGGATGTTTACCAACCTGCACCACACGAAAATTGAGTATAAGTGACAATAGGCTGAATCAGGCCAATAGCCTTTCAGGAATAAACCGAATAGGAACCATGAGACTAACCGAAACGAATGACCCTGATCTGGAGAAAAAAACCAAAACATACGGGGAGGTAGGGGGAGCAATGGTGAATATCGCCAAGTTCTTCACGGGTCTGGCCAAACTGTTCGCTGCCCTTACTCTGATAGCAGGGGCCGTTTATGGTGGGGCAGTTATGATTAATTCGTTCGACAAACCGGAGCCGGAGCCTGTCTCGCCTGTAGAAACCGTTAGTGCTGTTCCGGTTGATTTAACGGGTCGGTGGAGCGATATGTATGGTAACTATTTAACTGTCAGCCAGACGGATAAGCGAATCAGCTATCAACTCTACGATGTAAACAGCACGGTAATCGGGCAAGGGACGGGGACAGTTTATGGCCGCCAACTCCGGCTGTCGGGCTATGGGAAAACCTTTCTCAACCTGCTTTTGGGTGGTCAGACTCATTATGCCGGTCAATTTATGCTCGACGAAAGCGGAAGTCAACTGAGTGGTACCATTCCGGTATTCAGTTCCGACAACATCATTCTAACTAAAGTTTACGCCGATGTTATCGGTAAAAACCCTATGCCAAGAATGGCAACCATTGAACGGACGAACTGGCAACTAAAATCGCTCGGAGCGAACTACTATTGGGCCACGTTCGATTTCGTATCAACGGGGGGAGACGGAAAAGTAGATCGACAAAAAGAAGCCCGTTTATTGGAGAAAATGGGTGGCGAATGGAAAATGGTGTCGGTAATCACGTTGCCATCCCCAAACTAGTAAGCCCTGATTATCAACAATTTCAGTAGCTTTGGACTATGGCCAATCCATTGATCCTCGTGTTTCTGAACCAAAGAAACTCAGACCCATTCAGCCGGGCTATCCAATGGATAGTTATCCTTTTGTTTTGGAGTTCTGCATTTGCCCAAACCCTACCTGTTCAATTTGAGCATCTAACAACAGCCAATGGGCTGCTGGGCAATAATGTCCGTTCCATCATTCAGGACCGGAAAGGATTTCTGTGGTTCAGCACCTATGGAGGCATCAGTCGGTATGACGGCTATCGGTTTAAACCATATCAGTACGATGCTCACGACACAACAACACTCGGCGGTAGTCATGTTATCGACCTTTGGGAAGACCCGCAAGGATTTATCAGGGCGGCTATTTCAAACGGCGGTTTAGCCAGGCTCGACCCGCGCACCGACCGCGTCCGGCGATACATGGCGAACCGCAACCAACCTGGTGCGCTGCCTACCAATGATGTAACGGCAGTGAGGGGCGACAACTACGGCAACCTATGGGTAGGTACGATAGAAGGATTGTGTCGGCTCGACGTAAAGACTGAGCAGTTCACTCGATACACTCACAGCCCGAATGATTCAAGCAGTTTAAGTACGAACTCAATGATTTCTGATTTACACCGGGGCCGTGATGGGACCATCTGGGTAGCAACGGTGGATCATGGTTTCAATCGCATCAATCGACATCCGGGTCAGCATAACAAACCCACTACCTATGCCTTCACCCGCTATGAACACCAGGCTGGAGATGCTACTACTATTGCTGATAATCAGGTTATGGATTTGTTTGAAGACCATACCGGGATGCTTTGGGTGGGAACACGCAATGGCTTAAACTGCTTTGACCCCCGCCGAGGCCACCGTACCGCGCTTTATCAGTATAACTCAGCGGATGAGACATCTATTAGTAGCAACTGGGTCAGTCAACGAGCTATTGGCGAAGATCAACAAGGTAATCTCTGGATTGGTACACAAAACGGGCTGAATCGACTGAATCCTGCCCGAACTCACTTCGACCGTTTTTATCACGACCCCACTAACACCAGCAGTATTATAGACAACGTTATCCGGGCGGTCTGTGTGGATCGTTCGGGTATTATCTGGCTTGGTAGCAATGATGCCGGGGTGAGCTGGTTTGATCCAAACCGACGAATCCTGTCTGTTGTCGGTTTGGGGCCGGGAAAGGCAAAACGAATGGCAGGACACAACATTCGGTCTATTTGCCAGGACAATCAGGATCATTTCTGGGTCGGAACGGAGGGCGGTGGTCTATTTGGATTCAATCCGTCTATGAAACCCATTACATCTATTCAGCAAACCAGCCGGACAGGACTGCCCACCAACTTCATTGGCCCAATGATGAAAGACCGCAATGGGGCTATCTGGATGGGAATGGGCAGTGACTGGAGTAGCGGCACCCGCGGCCAGATTGTGCGGTTTGAACCCGAAATGGGCAATTTTACTACATTTTTGCCCTTTCCTTCCCCGCATCATTATGCGTTTATCCTAACCATTACAGAAGATGAGCAGGGGCGGATCTGGTTTGGTACGGGTAATATGGGTATGATCGTGTATGATCCCATTCAGAAGTATTGGCGGCAATACGTTCATAATCCTGCCGATTCGAGTACACTGCGCGGAAAATGGGCGCGGGCAGTAACGAGCGACCGCCGAGGGCATATCTGGATTGGTACGGATGCCGGACTCGACCGGCTGGAGTACACAACGGGCCGCATTACGCATTTTGTAAACAACCCCAAAGACCCTTATAGTTTGAGTTCCAGTTATATTCTCAGTCTATGTACGGATCGGGCCGGGCGACTCTGGGTTGGTACAGACGGGGGGCTTTGCCAGTACGACGCAGCCCGAAAACGATTTATACGCTATACCGAAAAAGACGGTTTACCTGATAACACGATTGCTAATCTGGTGGAGGACTCTGATGGGAATATCTGGTTAAATACCTTAAAAGGGCTGTGTCGGCTCAACCCCCAAAACAAGACGTTCATACCTGTTGATTTAGGTGACAACTACTTCATTTCGGGTAATGTTCACATCGGGGCCTGCTACAAGGCCGACGACGGCACGCTATTTTTCGGCGGCAAAAACGGCTTCATCCATTTCCATCCGCACGACCTGCGTTTCAACCAGACTAAGCCACCCGTTGTGCTAACCGCGCTGCACCTGTTCGATAAACTTTTGCCCGGCAGCTACGACCGCCAAACGCTTACTCTGGATCACGACCAGAACAGCCTGACGCTCGACTTTGCCGCCCTTAACTACACCTCCTCCGAGAAAAATCAATACGCCTACCAACTCGAAGGCTTCGACCCCGGCTGG
Organism: Rudanella sp.; assembly: GCA_026785985.1. Taxonomy (GTDB): domain Bacteria; phylum Bacteroidota; class Bacteroidia; order Cytophagales; family Spirosomataceae; genus Rudanella. The sequence goes on from JAJAYX010000567.1 coordinate 4,030, forward strand.
GTCTATGCGGGCACCCGCCGAACCGTGACCTACACCAACCTCGACCCCGGCACCTACACGTTTCGCGTCAAAGGGGCTAACAATGACGGCCTATGGAACGAGAAAGGGACGTTTATGACGCTGGTGATTCAGCCCGCCTGGTGGCAAACGATCTGGTTTCGTATCTTGCTGGGGATGGGGTTGGCCGGACTTATCTACGCCGTTTACCGCTACCGGCTGGCTCAACTCCGCCACATCCAAACCCTGCGCGACCAGATTGCCCGCGACCTCCACGACGATGTGGGCGGGGTGCTGACGGGCATCTCATTCTACAGCGAAGCCGCTAGTTCCATGCACCGCGAAGGACGCTACGCTGACTCCTATGCCCTGCTCCAAAAAATCGCCGACAACGCCCGCACCACCATCGAGCGTATGAGCGATGTGGTCTGGTCGATGCGCTCCGA
>JAJAYX010000568.1 GCA_026785985.1 Rudanella sp.
CACATACGAGACGCAAAATATTGCGTCTCTACAAAACCTGCGTATCAAACGCGCCTGTTAGCACGTTGCCATTGCGCTTTACCTGCACCCAGATGCGGTAGTGACCGGCGCGGGGAAAGGCGTAGGGAAACACAACCATGTTGTTGGTGCTCATGGGGTGGTTCATGGTGCCCATTTCGGCCTTAAGCAGCTTGTTTTTCTGGGCTTCGGGCATAGTTTTGAGTTGCGAGATATACGTGTCGATGCTGTCGCGGAAGCGGGCCGTACTGATTTTGGCAATTGTGCGGCTGGTGTCGGCAATGCGCCGGTTCAGCGATTCTTCGGCAGCCATCGAGTAGGTGCCAATGGGGTGCAGGTGAATATAAACTGTGCCATCGGAGCGGAGAATGGCCGCATGACCACCCATGCCCAAATAGGGTTCCAGCGTGGCTGCTTTGCCGGTTGGGTCGGCAATGGCGAATTTGAGGTTGTAAAGTGTACCAGCTTCGAGTACTTTACCGGGTTTGTCGGTCCAGACCATTGTGCTGCCGTCACTCAATTTCATGCTCGCACCGGGTTTGCCACAGGCCACCATGTTGTTGTCTAAGTGCAGTTTGCCCACGGCATCCTGCTTTACCCCCATTCGCTCGGTAATCAGAAAACTATCGTCGGGGTCGGTTGGGCGGACGAAAGCCGCTTGTTCCGGCGATTGCTTGATGGCGGGCAAATCGAGCGTGTCGGTGAGGGTTTCGGCATAACCGGAGCGATAGACCACATCGGCAAACAGCAGGTAACGACCACCGGGTAATTGGGGTAATAGCGCCTTAAAGTGCAGTGAATCAGTGCGTTCGGGGTGAAGGTGCGCGAAGGCATCCATACCCTGATCCAACCGAACGATGAACGCATGCATCAGTTTGCCGTGATCGGGAATCAGCAAATTGAAATCCCGCCGACGGTTCCAGTTTTCGCTAAAGCCCGTAGTGTCGGGTTGAATAGTCAGCACAGTTTGGCCGTTCTGCGGAACGGCAGACGTAATCAGCGGTACGGGTTTATAAAGTTGATACGTCCGGTATTCGTCGGCTTTGCTGTTCCACCAGGAGCGGCCACCCGTCAGAATCAACACCAGAATAACGCCACCAATACCCATGCCCATCAATCGTCGGCGCGGGCTTATTACACCCACCCCGTCGGCATTACTGGCCCCGATAATGGTGATCATCATCACCAGTAACAGTAAACCCATTATGGCTAAACCCGCGCCTGTTCCGGCGGGCATATCGCGGGTTGCGGTGGCCACGGCCATCACCGGCACCACCACCTCGGCCTTTCCGTCGGGGCCGTCGAGGGTGAGTTGGATACTCGATGAGCCGGACTCCATCAGCCACACATCGCCAGCAAAGCGGTTTGTCCCTATTGACGGAAGTTCGTCGGAGGTGGGGGCACCTTCGTCACCGGCAAAGAAATAGACCGGGCGACCCTGCACACTCGACACCCGCCCCTGTTCCACAAAAACGCTTACTTTGGCGGTGCCGGGCACCACATCGGGCGGTTGCACCTGCACCAAAACCTGGTATTTCCCCACTTGTTTCTGCACCACCACCCCCGCGCTGCCAATGTGGGCGAAAGAAAGAGTGTGTGAAAGAGTGAAAGCGAGAATAAGTGTAAGGACGCAACAGAAACGCATTATTCTGGGAGTATTCATTGGCTGATTAGTAGATACTGTTTCGGTTCCCCGCCGGGACTGTTAGCTGATAACTATTCACTGATTACCGCACCACCCGCTTCATCCAGCTTCCCCACCACAGGCCAATGCGGGCTGAGGCCATTGCCATGAGCAGAGCCTGGGCGAAATTAAGCGCGAAATCAGTGGTGGATTGATTGAAATAGGGGTTGAATTTGTAGCGATATTCCCAGTTCGGATCGTTATTATACGACCATGATCCGCTCAGAAAGAACCAGTTGCGGGCATGAGGTGATTCGTGCAGGAAGCCCCCAAAAGGCCACTGAACAATCAGGAAAATAACCATAAAAACCACACCTGCAATCACTGCTAACCACCAGTCGGACAGGGGTTTGCGGGTTTGTTTTCCATTGATTACTTGTCCGGAAAAACGGCGGTTCAGCCAATCGAGTGCGAAACCGGGGATAACCAGCAGCAAGGGGAAAAAGTAGGCCTGGTAGTGCGTGATTGGATTCAGGACGGGTCCCAGCTTGGGTGTTGCCGGAAAAAGGGGCAAAACCCAGCTTGGCAGGGCCAGTGTGAGCATATAAATCGCGGTGATTATGGTGATGGGATACCGCAGACTTGATGCCCGCCCCACGGCCATCAGAAAAATAGGGAAAATTATAGCCGCCGTGGTATAGTATGACGAATGGTAAGAGGCCCAGCTACCCATACTTTCTGACAGCAAGACGAACAACACCGTCAGCAAAAAGGCTGCCGACAACGCAAACAGAAAGCGGATTCTGGTTTTGTCCCTTGGATTGGCTATAGCCTGATGTCCGTCCCGATTCACCTGGTTTTGCAGGGCTAACACACCAATCATGGCTCCAAACAGCACCATCATCATGCCCAAAACCAAAATCGTGTGCGGAGGAGTCAAAATTTCAACATCCAGCCCGTACGTGCTGTGCCACCAATCGTCGAACGGGGCCGAGGTGAGCATGGCCAACGCACCCCATACGCAGAACATGGCCCCCAATGAGCCATAAAAAATGCCCCAAAACCGCACCGAACGGGGCCGGTCGGGGTGATTTTTGCGCAACGTTAGCGACAGAATCTGGTAGCCCGAAAACAGGCCCGATACCAGCGCACCCACATAAATGACGAGGTGAGGGGCCGAAAAAAGCCCGTCGCGGCCAATGCTCATGTGCCACATGATGTCCCACAACAGGCCCATCACGATGCAGAACGAGGCAAACACTACCGCGTAAACGTAGGTTGGCACCGTGGCTGTTAACGCATCGGTGCGGGCAACTGCCCAACCAAAAGCATGGGATGCCGGTGTCTGGGTTTTGCCTTGAAAAGCAGTTTGCATAAGAAGTGGTACACTATTTTACCCCAAAGGTGCAAAAAACAGGGGATTGTTCGACTACCGATAGGGTACAATTTCGGGAGCACCAATATCGAAATCGCGGAAACGAAGCGTTGGAAAAGCCTCAAAGGCAAACCGAAACGGACTGTTATTATTGGGAATGTTGGGAAAATAGGCAATACGCACCTGGAACGTATTGAAGGTAAGGTTTTCGTTGCGAATACGGAATCCAATACCATAGCCCTGATACAGCGGCCCTTTCCAAAGCGGCTTTGTGGGAAACCCGATCAAACCGACATTGGCAAAACTGATGATGGCAACCCGAAAACCAACAATGTTCAGTTTAGAAAACAGCACGTTTTCATACCCCATGGTTAGCCGTTTGGTGCCTCGCAGGGCATCGGTGTTAATGCCAATACCCTCGCGACCCGTAAGCGTAATAAACTCATTATTAAAGCGTTCAGTGCCATACGTCAGACGGGCACTCACAAAATGGCGCATGTTTCCCCAGACCGTTTTATGCAGAGGACTAATATAGTTTCCGATAAACGAAAAAACGCCCTGTTCAATGCCCTTGGTTCGATAGTAGCCCCCCACATTCATCAGACCGTAGAAATAGCCCGCTTTGTGGAAATACTGCCCCCGCGAAAAGTTAAGGCCCGTATACAGTCGCTCGCCCAGTTCAGCATTGTCGATACCACCCACCACCGAAACCAGGTTGCCAACAGGAACGTCCTCCGTTCGGCCAAAGCCATACACCAGCACATCGCGCACATACCGACGCTGCGAATAACCCACACTAAACAATGCCGTGCGGCTGTTTTGATACAACTGGTTACTGTCGGCAGTCACTTGGGGCCGGTCAATGTAGGTGTAGCGGGTTACGCGCCCGGCCACCACAATGCGGGTTCTGGTTTGGGCGTTGGGGTGGCCAAAATTGGTTCGAAACGACCGCCCAAACCACAAATCCAGGTAGTTATAGCTGAGATTCAGGTAGCGGGCACTGTCGCGCTCATCGAAATAGCGGCTGTTAAGCCGGGAATGGTTCTGCTCGATGGCCCCGGCATATCGGGTGTCGGGCGTGAGAAATGGCCGGTAGAATTTGAGCGACTGTTGTTTAATATCGCGCAGGTGAATGATGTCGGCCTGGGCCGTCACGAAGGTTTTCAGACCCAGTAAGTTAATATACGGAATAGCGTAACGTCCCTGGTACTCAATTTTTTGGCCAGACACTGTACTGTTATAGCTAAACCGATTATAGACCTGATGCGCCACCCCCCGGAAGTTGCGCTGATCGAGGGCAATACTGAAATTATTGAAACCTCCGAACCCGCCACTGGGCAACAGCGACCAGACATCCTGGGTAATCACAAATACATCGACAAACATACGGCTGCCGGGCCGGGGGATCACCAGAATCCGGGCATCGTGAAAAATGGGTGTATTTCTGAACAGCCGTTCGTTGTCTTTCAGCACATTTGGGTCTACCAGATCGCCTTCCTTAAACAGCAAAAATTGCCGTCGGATAATCCCCTCGCGGGTGTTGGCGTGCAGGTTGTTGGCCGCTCGTTCGAACCAGTTATGAGCGGTGCGGAGGGTGTCATACACGCTTGGCCCAAACACATCGAGCCGCCGGACATAAATGGTGCCGATAACCCGTCCCTCAAAAGGTTGAAACGGGTTCGTTTCGATCTCGTTCACTTCGCCCGAAGCCCGTCGACTATTATACACATCCCGAAAAAGCGCATCGTAGAATTGGCGGGTTAGTCGGCGTTTATACATCCGCTGTTTAAAACGGGTGTAGAGCAGGCTATCGTTTTGCATCAGCAAACTGTCGGCAAACAGGCGCGAGCGGGCCGTGGCGATTGAGTCGGCGGGAAGTTTTCGGCGGGCTATCGAGTCGGCGGCCTGTTGTGGCTTTATTGGGTCGGCGGCTTGCTGACGGATTGTTGAGTCGGTCGTTTGGGCAGTGACTGACAAAGCCCACAACCAGAACAGAAGCCCCAGAATTTGAGGCTTTCGTTGACTGAATTGTTGGCTTTTTGTCGAAATTTTGCTCACAAATTTATAATGCTTTCCCCATCCAAATATCTCGCTGACGGTCTGGCCCGAATTGGAACACGTGCCAGCCAAATGGTTTAAACCCTTGCCGTTCATAAAATTGAATAGCGTGTTCGTTCCGCTCCCATACACCCAAATATACGGCCCGGAATCCCTTTATTTTTCCATACGCGAGGCAATGGTTCATTAGTTGCTTGCCCCGCCCATCTCCAATCTGGTTTTTGAGGAGATAAATACGCTGAATTTCAAGGGCATGGCGTTCGGAGAATCGGCGGGGCGGGGCTTTTTGGCGCACTTTGGCATACCCCGCCAACTCGCCTGTTTCGGATTCTACCACAAAAAACAGGGAGCGCGGGTCGGTCAGTTCCTGCCGAATCTGGGGCAGCGTCAGGGAATCCTCAATGTATGCATCAACCCATTCCATCGGATTGAGCGGTGGCCCAAAGGCTTCGCGCATGGTGGTGGCAGCCAGGCTGGTGATGGCTTCGGCATCGGATGCAGCAGCGTTACGAATTGTCATTTTTTTAATCCCCATAATCCCAAAACCGGCCCCGGTACCAATAACCAAAACGCCCAGACCGACCCACCTGTTTGCGGCAACAACCAGGCCATTGTCTGAATGCTCAGGATCGTGATGGAAAACCCGAAGCAGGTTACGAGCGTGAGCAGACTGCCCCGCACTTCGTCGGGGGCGTTGGCCGAAATAAGGGTTGTCAGTTGGGGTGAATCGCCCGAAATGGTGATGCCATACACGAGCAGATAAAGTAAAAACAGAGCCGGTGGAGCCTGAATCATCAACGGAATCAGGGCTGTGCAAAGTCCCGAAATGACCAACTGAATAGTGGCCACCCGGCGACTACCGACCCGCAATGCCAGCAAACCTCCCCCGGCGCACCCCACAAAACCAGCCCCAATCCCCAAAAATACCCAAACCGATTGATTGAACAGATAGTCAGGATGGGCGTGGGCGTAAATCAGCAGCAAGGCGGGCAAAAAGGCCCAAACGGTGTATAATTCCCACATGTGGCCAAAATAACCAATGATCCCCGCCCGAAGATCACCGGGTTTATTTAGCAACGAAAAAACCTTCACACTAATTCGAGTCCGTCGGTTTGTGACAGGTTTCGAGGGGATTATAAACGCCAGCAGTAACCCTCCGACTATGGCTAATGCGCTGACACTGAGTAGTACCCCCTGATAGGGTAACGTGGTTCCCACCCCCCGAATCAGGTGGGGTAGCGCGGTTCCGAGCACCAAAGCCCCCACCAGAAAACCCATTGCCCGACCCAGTACGGGCCGAAACCAGTCGGCGGCAATTTTCATACCCACCGGATAAACCCCGGCCAGGAAAAACCCTACCCCAAACCGACTCAACAACACCGTCTCCGGGCGCAGCGGCACCACCAGAAACAACAGATTGAAGGCGGCAGCAACCAGTGCCGAAATCAAAAAAACGCGGGTCGCCGGAAAGCGGTCGGGAATGCCATAGAGGGTATAAACCAGGGTGCCGCTGATGAATCCTAACTGCACCGCCGACGTGATCCAGCCGTTTAGTGAATTGGTACTGAGCAGGGGTTGAAGGTTGGGCAAAATGGCGTTGCCCGCAAACCAAAGCGACGTACCGGCAAATTGCGCCAGCACAATAACGAGCAGATGCGTATTGGTAAGAGTTTCGGGTTGTGTCGTTACGGGAATTGCTGTCATGGTTCAAAGGTAAAGATGGGAGCGCGATTTATCTTTGCGGCATGATTTCGCTCCAATATCCCCTTGTGCTGGCTTCCGGGTCGCCCCGCCGAAAGCAATTAATGACTGATGCGGGCTTCCGGTTCACCATCGAAACCCGGCCCACCGACGAAGCTTTTCCCGCCGACATGCCCGCCGATGAGGTGGCCGAATACCTCGCCCGACAGAAAGCCGCCGAGTTCATTCCCGATCTCGGCAACCGGATTGTGTTGTGCGCCGACACCGTTGTGATTTTAGACAACCAGATTTTGAACAAACCCCAGGATGCCGCCGACGCACACCGTATGATCCGGAGTTTGGCCGGGCGGAGCCACCGCGTCAGAACAGGGGTTTGTTTGCTCTCGCCCCTCGGCATGGAATCCTTCACCGACGAGACCACGGTTCAGTTCGCCCCGCTGACCGATGACGAAATTGAATACTACATCCGCGAATGCGCCCCTTTCGACAAAGCCGGAGCCTACGGAGCGCAGGATTTTATCGGTTTAGTGGGTATCGAGCGGCTCGAGGGATCGTTCTACACCGTTATGGGTTTGCCTACGCACCGGGTCTATCAGGCGTTGACAACGTTTGGCCTGCTGCCCACCGCATCCGATACGCCTGCATAGCCGTTTCGCCCAACTGATCGAGCAGTTTCCAGTTGGCCACCACGCCCACCACGGCCCCAATACCCGGCACTAACTGCAACATTTTGGCAAGGTCTATATAATCGCGGTATTCCTGCTGAAATGTCTGCCAGTCGAACTGATGAATATCGTCGGGCAGTGACTCTGAAAACTCATGCCACTGCTCCATATGCCTGAAAATTTCCTGCCGACGCTCCTGACTCGAAAACGCTAACTGGAATATATGCAACACGTAGAGCCGTTCACGGTAGTCCTTTACGTCGTGGCCGTAGAGGGCTGCAATATCGTATAACATCTTCATTTTCAGGCTTAACAACAAAGGAAAGTCAGCAAAAGCGAGCAACAAACCACCCGCGCCTGTCACGCCCCCCTCGGCGGCTCCAACCCGTTTATACCACAAAACCCGGTTGCGAACAGACTCTTCCATCAGAGCTAATGACGTTTTCGGAGCGGGGGTTGGAGCCGTAAACTCCGACCCTGCCAACACGGCCCGCGTCATGTGTTTGATGGCCCCGGTAATCACGTCGTGAATCCGTTGCGGAATCAGGCGGTTCATGCGGGCTTGCATCCCTTTCGAGAATCTGTTAGCAAACGACGGACGTTTTCGCATCCGGTTTTGCCAAACGGCCAATTCGCCGAGGGCCTGTTGATCGTATAGAGTTATGGGTTTCATAACGTTATCATTTTGTTAATCCAAACTCAATTGACGGACAAATACGTTATTAATCAACTATTCATTGTTGATTATTTTGTCTGTATATACA
>JAJAYX010000569.1 GCA_026785985.1 Rudanella sp.
GGCTCAGAGGGGCCAGTTTGAACACCGGCGACTGATTGATAACCACCGGCGGGCGGTTGCGCGCTGACTCAAACGAGAGCGAATCCTGGGCGATGGCCAGCGTCGGAAACAGGAGGAAAAATAGAAAGCCCTTTTTCATAGTTCAAAACGGATTTAAAAGACATACCCAACCTGAACCCCCGCTGCAATGCTTAGACTGCGCCCCCGCTGCAATCCCCAATTAGAGGTAGGGTCCTGGTTGATAAAAAAGTCGGGAGCGGAGCGGGCGTCCTCCCGGTTGGGAACGCCATACTGTTCAAACCGACGCCAACGTAGGCCCGCGCCCACGTAACAGTCGATAAGCAGCCGATTGTTGGTTTCGGATAATCGGATAGCCATTTGCTGGCCAAGTTTCAGGTGAAACCCCGTCACGTAGCGGGCGGCACGAGCCGAATATCGCTCAAAGAACTGGCACGTCAACAGGTCACATCCTCGTTGTAGTGTTCCCTCAATCGGAGCGTTGACCTGTTTATAAAACACTTCGGCGGCAAAATACGTATCTAATGGTTTGTGAATGAAAAGTCTGTTGGGTTGCCAGCGATTGGCGGCCCGGTTCCGGCGAAGGTACCGGCGGCCCTCAAGTTGAGCCCGCCAGGTTTCACGGCCTCTGGATAGCGTACTGCCACTGCTGAAAATCTGGGTGTAGCCCGTCCCGTAGCCCAGCCCGCCCTGCACACTGTATACCCCGCCAAGCATCCGCTCCACGTCGAGACGGTAGGTACTCTCAAGGTCAAGCAGGGACAGGGGATTGACCTTGACTACCCAACGGGGGGCGTGTTTCATCCCCCGCACCCGGAGTGTATCGACGCGCTCGGCGGGCCGGTCGAAGGAGTCGGTGACGGGGAATTGCGCCCGACTTTGGTGCGCGATCAGGCCACCCCAAACCACCACCAGCAGTACACAAATGCGTCTCATACGATGGGTTCGATGGTCAATTTGCTCAGGAGTTTCAGGCTCTTGCGGTCGGCATAGCTATACTGGTAAATACCGTCTTTGCCCGTTACAATCAGCACATCGCGACTTGGAATAACATCATACGAGCGTACGTCGGTGATGTGTTGTAGCAGTTTTGGGTCGGTGGGATTGCTGAGGTCAAACATCTTCAGACCGGAATCGCCTTCGCAGATAAACAGCACGTTCCCATCCACGCCCAGCCCATGCGGGTTGATCATCGGAATGGATTTCACCACGCGGGGGGCAGTCAGATTACTTACGTCGATGATGTCGAGCAAATTGAGACCGTTCCGACAGGCCGTCCCGTTGCGGAGCGTCACGTAGGCCAGATTCCCCTGGACAACCACAGGGTCGCAGCTCATCACGTGGTTATAGGTGGACAGATAACGCGGGTCACCCTCGCGGGTGGCATCGTAGATAATCAGGCCGGTTTGGGTGCCAATAAATAGATTTCCCCGATACGGAAAAATCGTTTCAACACCAAAGCCCAGTTTGGTTTCTTTGCCGGGCGTGGGGTTCTTGCTGTTGCTCACGTCGTAGGCCCGAAGCGTGGTGTTGCTGACCAAATAAAGGGTGTTACCTGCTACCGTAAATCGAGCCATGGAACCGCCCGTACCAGCTCCCGCCGATGCAACGCTGTCGCTTTTGCTAACACCAATATCAGAACAGCCGTAGGCCGCAGACAGAAGAAAAATGAAAGTAATAAAGGTCGTTTTCATAGATTTTGTGGTTTACCGCCAGCAGTTTACGTTTTTGTCATCAGATTTTTTCCACCCCACCACCAGGCCTTTGTCGGAATCAGGGCACTCAAACCGGACATTGCGCATGGGGGGGTAGGCGGTTACGGGATAGGCATTTTCAATGCGTTTTACCAATCGGACATTTGTTGGGTCGGCTACGTTTAGCGCCACCAGATCAACGGCATTATCAGCGTAAAGTATACTATCTTTTATAGCTAATTCGCGGGAGGCCGGAATACTGATAAACGACAGTTTCACGGGTTTTTCGGGGTTGCGATTATCCACAATGTGAATGCCGGAGCCAATCTCATTCACAAACAGAAAGCCGTCTTTGATGTAGATTTTGCCCGCCTGACGGATTGGCCGGGGGGCCAGCGTTTGAATGCTGCGTACAGCATCATAGGAACTATAGATGGGCCGATAGACATCGCGGGTATCGGACACGTTTGTGGGACTGACGCGGTTGTTATTGCAGCCATCCAGCAGCAACACAGCCACCAACAGCAGGCCGGGAAGTTTGGTTTGTAACGAAGGCATCATAGTTGGCAAGAATTGTTTAGCATGAGGATACAAAAAAAGCGTAAAGGGTTGGAATCGACTCATAAAATTTATCTTTGCACCTCACCCCCTGCCCCTCTCCTTCACAAGGTGAGGGGAGGTGTCAACGTCCAACTTCCCCACATGGATACCATCAGTAAACCAAACAAGACAGAAACCCTCGATCGCAAGAATGCCGAAGCCCTGTTGGGTGGAGGCCAGAAACGCATCGACGCACAACATAAAAAAGGCAAACTCACTGCCCGCGAACGCATTGCCCTTTTGGTGGACGAAAGGTCGTTTGAAGAAATGGGTAAGTTTGTGATGCACCGGACCAAAGACTTTGGCCTCGATAAAGAATATTACCTCGGCGATGGCGTGGTAACGGGCTACGGCACCGTCGACGGACGACTCGTGTATGTGTATGCGCAGGATTTCACGGTTTTTGGGGGTGCTTTGTCGGAGACCCACGCCGAAAAAATCTGCAAACTCATGGATTTGGCCATGCAAAACGGTGCCCCCATCATTGGCCTGAACGATTCGGGGGGTGCCCGGATTCAGGAGGGGGTGTTATCGTTGGCGGGTTATGCCGATATTTTTTACCGGAACACGCGGGCATCGGGTGTCGTGCCGCAAATTTCGGCCATCATGGGACCCTGTGCAGGTGGGGCCGTGTATTCGCCCGCCATCACCGACTTTATTCTGATGGTCGAAAACACAAGCAACATGTTTGTGACGGGGCCAAACGTGGTGAAAACTGTGACCCATGAGGAGGTAACGTCTGAGGAGTTGGGTGGAGCCAGCACCCACAGCACCAAGTCGGGTGTGACCCATTTTGCCTGCGCCAATGAACTGGCCTGTATTCAGCATATTAAGCAGTTACTGAGCTATATGCCCCAAAACTGCGAAGACGACCCGGCCATGTTGCCCTACGAGTCGGGACAAAACGAGATGCGCCCGGCATTGGACACCATCATCCCCGACAACCCCAACCAGCCCTACGACATGCGCGAGGTGATTGAGGAGCTGATAGACACGGGCAGTTTCATGGAAGTTCACAAGAACTTTGCGGATAACATTGTGGTGGGTTTCGCCCGGATGGGTGGCCGGGCCATTGGTGTGGTGGGCAACCAACCGGCGGTATTGGCGGGCGTTCTCGACATTAATGCCAGCACCAAAGCCGCCCGGTTTGTGCGCTTCTGCGACTGCTTTAATATTCCGCTGCTGGTTTTGGAAGATGTTCCCGGCTTTTTGCCCGGTACCGATCAGGAGTGGAACGGCATCATTACCAACGGGGCCAAACTGCTCTATGCGTTTTGCGAAGCCACCGTTCCCCGCATCACCGTGATCACACGCAAAGCCTATGGGGGTGCCTACGACGTAATGAATCCCAAACACATCGGGGCTGATCTGAATTATGCATGGCCAACCGCCGAGATTGCCGTGATGGGGGCGGGCGGGGCTGCCGAGATCATTTTCAAGCGCGAAATTGCCGAAGCCGACGACCCCCAGGCCAAGCTTCAGGAGAAAGTGCTGGAATACACCACTAAGTTTGCCAACCCCTACCGGGCCGCTCACCGGGGCTACGTCGACGAAGTGATTTACCC
>JAJAYX010000570.1 GCA_026785985.1 Rudanella sp.
GGTTCACATTGAAAGATGGTGATTTTTCGTTATGAAACGGGCAGCAGGCGATATAATTGCTCCCCCGTTTCTTGAGCGACACAAAATCACCGACTACTTCAACAATGTCGGCGGCCTGCTTTATTCGCTCAATGGTGTCGTCGGGGATGCGCATGGACAGGAAAACGGTTCAGCTACCTGGCTGAGTTGGATTAACAAAGATACGACAAAGCGGTTGTTGGGCTAACCGGATTTTTGCACGGTAAATTGAGCGGATTGATAGTTTATTCATCTGGCATTACTTTTGCTAACTGGAAATTGATTCATAGTTGTTGTTCACTCAACACGTTAACGTTTTAACTCATGAAGTTTTCTATACGCATGACCCCGGCTCAATCAGGCCGGTTTTTCCGTTGGTCGTTGTCCGTAATGGGATTGTTGTTGTCGGTACTGTTTTTAGAATCCTGCCGCCAGCAACCACAGGACGATGCGATTACCCCGCAACCCGTGACCAACACAGCCGCTTCAGTTGATAATACGGTTGCCCTGACCTGGTCAGACATGACACTCCGGCTGATTTGGAATAGTCCCGGTTTTACACCACCCGTTGCCGCCCGTGCCATCGGGTATGCGGGCGTTACCATGTACGAATCGGTGGTGGCGGGAATTCCGGCCAAACGTTCCTTAGTTGGTCAATTGCAGGGATTGACAGCCTTGCCCCAAACAGACTCCAAACAAACCTACAACTGGGCTTTAACGGCCAACGCGGCTCAGGCCACTGTGTTAAAAGCCTTGTTTGCGAATACAACCAATGCCTATAAAACCCAAATCGACTCAATCGAAACGGTTTTGTTTGCCAGCTATAAGGTGGCCAATGCTGCCGTAAACAACCGTTCTGTGGCCTACGGTAAAAGCATTGGTCAAGCCATTTTCGAGTGGTCGAAAACAGATGGTGGTCATGAAGGGTATAGCCGAAATTTTCCAGCAGATTATGTAGTGCCGGTTGGGCCGGGTTTATGGCAACCGACTGAAAATGGCCGCAAAATTCCGATGCAACCAACCTGGGGCAAAAACCGCACGATGTTGGCCAGCACCGCTGCTATGGCCGTTCCGGCAATTATCCCCTATTCAACACAGGTAACGTCGAACTACTTTGCGCAGCATCTGGAAGTTTATACCAAGAACAAATCGCTGACGCAGGAAGAAAAAGAAATCTCGATCTGGTGGGCCGATGATCCGAGTGAGACATTCACGCCCCCCGGTCACTCCTACAGTTTGGCCCGAACGGCCATAAGTACTGCCAAGGCCGACCTGGCCAAATCGGCGGAAGCTCTGGCAAAGGTAGGTATTGCTGTGAACGATGCATTTATCAGTTGCTGGAAATGCAAATACACGTACAATAATCAGCGGCCCTACACCTACGTTCGGCTGGCTATCGACCCCAATTGGGTTCCTTTTTGGCCAGCTCCGCCGTTCCCCGGTTTTGTATCAGGCCATGCTACCCAGTCGGCAGCCACGGCCATTGTGTTGTCTGATGTGTTTGGAAGCAACTTTGCTTTCACCGACGAATCGCATGTCGGGCGTATTAAAGACACCAAGCGCAACGTCGATTTCAAAGCCCGGTCTTACAAATCGTTCTGGGAAACCGCCGAAGAGTCAGCCTACTCCCGTTTTCTGGGTGGCATTCATACCCGTCAGGACAACGACACCGGCCTCCGCGAAGGCCGCAAAGTCGGCCACAATGTTAATGGGTTGAATTGGGGGAAATAAACAAACCGGGCTGTTGGCCCGGTTTTTTTTATAGCAATCCCTCATCCGCGAAACTCAGATACGTTCGGTCGGTGAAGATCAGGTGATCCAGCACCGGAATGTCTAATAATTGACCGCAGTCGCGGAGTTTGCGGGTCAGGTCTTTGTCGGGTTGCGAAGGCGTTACGTTGCCCGACGGGTGATTATGCACCAAAATTATTGAACTGGCCAAATGTTCGATGGCGTGCTTGAAAATTAGCTTGGGGTCGGCCACCGTCCCAGAAATGCCACCCGAACTCACCTGAACAGGTTTCAGCACTTCGTTGGCCCGGTTGAGCAATAAAATCCAGAACTCTTCGTGGGGTTTGTCCATCAGGTGCTGTTTAATTTCGTCGTAAGCATCCCGTGAGCAGGTAATTCGGGTGCGAACGGGCCGGTCGTGCTCCCGCCGGCGACGACCTAACTCCAGAGCCGCAACAATGCTGATGGCTCTGGCTGCCCCAATTCCCCTAAACTTCGACAGGTCTTTGACGCTCAGTTTGGCCAACTCGTTGAGGTTGTTGCCTACGCTTTGCAAAATGATTTTCGACACGTCCACCGCTGTCAAATCGGCGGTGCCAGCGTTAATCAGAATAGCAATCAGTTCGGCATCGGAGAGTGCAGCCCGGCCTTTTAGCATCAGCTTTTCGCGGGGGCGGTCTTCTTCGGCCCAACTCAGAATCTTGAGCGGATTATCGTATGACATTGGGGTATAGGCATAAAAAAACCTCACGCCAGTTGGGCATAAGGTTTTCATAGATCGTTGATAGGTAGTATCGAAATTACCAGGTAATCCTGCGGGGGCGAACCCGAAGCGACTAAGCGGTAGCCGGAGCCATTTTATTTACGAAACGAGCAAGCTTCGATTTGTTGTTCGAGGCTTTGTTTTTGTGAATAACATTGCGCTTGGCCAGACGGTCGAGCGAGGAGGCTACCTTCTTGTACAATTCAATCGCCATAGCGTGATCGTGCGTCTCGCGGAGCGTCTTGATCAAATTCCGGGTTGTTTTGTGCTGGTAACGGTTTAACAGACGCTTCTTGGCACTCGACCGGATGGCTTTTTTCGCTGATTTATGATTTGCCATTTGTATATAAACGAATTTCGTGTTCTGCAAAAGAGTTGCAAAAGTACGGCTTCTTATTCAGAACATCAACTGTTTATGGGAAAAACTATTGCTGAATATCTGCGTTGATGACCAACACATTTTCCCAGGCGGCTTCGTTCTCGATTTTGAACGCTTTAAATTCGTCGCTTTTCTCGAATGCCTTCATGTCTTCTTCGCTCTGAAATGTCAGGTAATGCACGACATCATAGGCTCCGGGCTTGCCGGCAGGCTCAATTGTGCGTCCTGCACTGTATCCAACAATGGCTTTAGTTTCACGCTTTAATGACGCAAAAGCGTTCATATGCCGTTCGACAGCTTCTTTTTCAATGCTGTTTTTGAACTTTATACAAAAAATTTGCTGTTTTTGTGCTTTTCTTGCAGGAGAGTAGGCCCCATAGATGAAAAGAGCAAATGCACAGAAGACGGCGACAATAAGCAGATAACCTTTTGATTTGCGATTCATTGTTATGTGTTTTTGCGATTAAGCAAAATTTTGTTCTGTTAAAAACGTTCCTTGTTTCAATAGTTAAACTATTTCTTGACAAAGTACCATGTCTGTTCAAAGGTATTTATTTTTTGGATTTTTGTGCGTCATCAATCCAACTTTTTTTGGATTTTTTTTTCCGTTAGATAACCCCACGTCGGTCAACGGGCGGCCAACCTGGGGCTTTCATGCCCATCGGCAAATCAACAGGTTAGCCGTATTCACACTACCTGCCGAGATGATGCCGTTTTTTAAACGCCATATCGACTATCTGACCGACAATGCCGTGAACCCCGACCGTCGGCGAGTGGCGGTGGTGGGGGAGGCCCCGCGCCATTTTATCGACCTCGACGATTATGCCGATACCACGGCTACAACGCTGCCGCGCTTCTACAAGGATGCCGTAACCCGTTATGGCGAAGACACGCTGGCGGCCCACGGCATTGTTCCCTGGCATATTCAACTCACCAAGTTCCAATTGACCGAGGCATTCCGCACCCGTGATGTCCGGCGTATTCTGCGCATTGCGGCTGACCTTGGCCACTACATTGCCGATGCCAATGTGCCCTTGCATACCACGCGCAACTACAATGGGCAGCTCTCAAACCAACAGGGAATTCATGGCTTTTGGGAATCGAGATTACCCGAACTTTACAGCAATCAGTTTGACTTTGTGGTTGGCCCTGCCGATTATGTTCAGTCACCCCAGAAATCGGCCTGGCGGGCTGTGTTTGTGGCTCATGCTGCCCTGGATTCGGTGCTTCGGTTTGAGCGGGAGTTGACCGCTGAGGTGGGCGATACGCACAAGTTCGGTTTTGAGGAACGAAATGGGATTACAGCCAAAACCTATGCGGAAGATTTTGCCCGGCAATACCACGAGCGACTTAGGGGGCAGGTGGAGCGACAAATGCGGGCTTCGGTAAAAATGGTTGGTGACTTTTGGTATACCTGCTGGGTGGATGCCGGTCAGCCAGATATGCGCCTGCTGGCGCGTCAGGAATTAACCGAAACGGACAAAAATGAAGAAGCCGCCGAGCAGAAAAACTGGCTCAAGCGGCTGTTCAAGGTTAGGGGGGAGGAGTAGTGAGATTAGTTCACCCGTAGCTTCTGTCCTGGACGAATGCGTGTTCGGGCCGAGATATGGTTTTTACGGGCCAGTGTTGAGGTCGATAAACCGTAACGACCGGCAATAGACGAGAGCGTTTCGCCGTGCCGTACTTTGTGAAGTACAGTGCGCTTGAACTTGGGTTTGAAACTCAGATCGTCGCCCGACGATGAACCGCGACCACGCAGGTAGTCCCACACTTTGCCTGTGAGCAGGAAGTGATCGGTAGTGACCACGTTTTCGGGGAACGAATAGATAGCAAGCGGGCTGAAAGGGTTGCCTTCGTAGCGGGTTTCGTAGTGAAGATGAGCACCATAGCTCCGGCCTGTGTTTCCGCCCAAACCGATCTGATCGCCTGCTTTCACCAACTGACCCGATTCAACGAGCTGCTTCGACATGTGTCCATAGAGTGTTTCAAGACCGTTGTGATGGCGAACCAGCACAAAACGGCCATAGCCGCTGCCATCCCAGCCTACCACACGCACAATACCGTCGAAGGCAGCATATACGGGGTCGCCTGTTTCACAATCAAGATCGGCACCCGTGTGCCAACGACCCCAGCGATACCCAAAATTGGAGGTGAGTTTTCCCTGTTGAAGCGGTGCTGACCAGAAATGGTTGGCCGATGGATCATACAACTTAATGTCGATTACCTCATCGAATTCCAGGGGGTTAATATTATACGGGTCGATGTGTCGGGAATCCCAAACCTGGTAATAATCGGCTACTTTCACCCATTCGTCGCCCACTTGCACGGAGTCGATCACCTCCACAACGCTGGTTTCGCCCTGATCGATCATGACCGTATCTTCGGCAACAACCGGGTTCAGTTCTTTTTTGGGTTCAAACTGGCTGTTAAATCGGAGGCTGGTGGTTTCCTGCTCGAAAACGTCCGGTTGTTTTTTTTCTTCTACCGTCGGAAAGTTCGGGTTGTAGGTGTTCTTTGGTTTGATGCGCATGTTTTTAAACAAACCGCGTTCCTGAGCCTGAGCAGTGA
>JAJAYX010000571.1 GCA_026785985.1 Rudanella sp.
AACAACAGATAAAAAAAAGTCATGAAAGCGAAGCTGATCACATTACTCTTAGTCGCAGGAATGAGTCTTCAGGCGGCTGCAATGGGGCACCCACACAATATGTTTGCTGCCCGCAAACATATTCAGGCAAAGCGCGTAGCTACGAGTCAGTCGCCATGCACTGACTCGGTTTGCAGCAAAGCAGTAATTTATGCTAAAAACACGGTTGTATCCACAGCCGCCGTCTGGACGTTGTTTTCCCAAAAAAGCACGAAGTAGCGTCTTAAACGGCTATTTTTTCGTAGTATTTACAGAAGTCCTTCAGCGCACAGATGTTGCATTTGGGCGAGCGGGCCACGCACACATAGCGGCCATGCAGAATTAGCCAATGATGCGCCTGCGGCACCAAACCCTTTGGAATATGCGCCATCAGTGCCTTCTCAACGGCTAAAGGCGTGGTGGTGGTGAGCGGGGCTAACCCTAACCGGTGCGACACCCGGAACACGTGCGTATCCACCGCCATTGTCGGTTCGTTATAGACCACCGACAGAATTACGTGGGCCGTTTTGCGCCCTACCCCCGGCAGTTTTTGCAGATCAGCCAGCGTCGCCGGGATTTCCCCCCCAAAGTCGGCCATCACCATCCGCGCCATCCCAACCAGATATTTGGCCTTATTGTTCGGGTACGACACCGACCGAATATAGGTAAACACGTCCTCCACCGACGCTGCCGCCATCGACTCGGCTTCTGGGAAACGGGCAAACAAAGCCGGTGAAATCTGATTGATTCGTTTGTCGGTACACTGCGCCGACAGAATTACAGCTACCAACAATTCAAATGGGTTTGAATAATTTAGCTCCGTTTGCACTTCGGGATAGTGCGTGGTGAAATAGTCCAGGAAACGGCGAAATCGTTCTTTTTTCAGCATAAACAATAAAAGTCCTTCGGTACGTTTCTGAACGTATCGAAGGACCAAAGATACAGCAAAACCCGACGTGCGGAATGACCTAAGCCATTTGACGCGACGCCGGGTTCGGCGGGTATGAGCCTGAATAATTTAGAATATTGTCGAGTGTGCTTTGTCGGGGTTGCCGCTCAATTTTGTCCATCAACGACCGAAGTTCGAGCGTATCAAGGAATTGAGTCATCAACTCAGGGTCCGACATCATGGCGTCTTCAATGAAAAGGTTTTCCTCGGTCGAGGTCTCCTCATAGACATACCGGATTACGTCATCGTAGGTAAAAGTTTTTATCATAGCTCGGCGAACGTTTGCTCAGTTGTTTGCGCAGATTAATCAGCGCGTAACGCATACGTCCCAAAGCTGTGTTTATGCTGACACCGGTCGCATCGGCTATCTCCTGGAAACTCATTTCCTCGTAGTGCCGCATAATAAGAACCTGCCGTTGCTGATCGGGCAGTCGCTGGATCAGTTCGCGCAAATGCTCATGTGTTTCCTGCCGAATCTGCAGCGATTCTACCGAATCTTCCGCAAATTCAAGCGTATTGAACACATTGCTTCCATCTTCAAACACCACATTGGGGTAGCGTTTATCCTTTCGGAAATAGTCAATGGCCAAGTTGTGAGCGATTCGGATAATCCAGGGGAGAAATTTGCCTTCCTCATTGTACCTACCTCCCTTAATGGTGTCCACGGCTTTTATAAACGTGTCCTGCATTAAGTCTTCTGCTACATACTGATCTTTAACGATCAAATAAATAGTTGTGTAGATTTTCGACTTGTGTCGGTGTACTAATTTGGCAAAGGCACTTTCACTACCACGGATGTACAGAGAAATCAACTCACTGTCAGTTACCTGGGCTTTTTCCATTTTCAGTAAGACAATTAGGTAACGTAGAGTGTTCTCTCGATAGTGTGTGCCGGTTTAGATTTTTTGTAGAGAATGACGGATTATTGTATCAAAGTAACCAACAAATTACGTACCACGCAATAGCGTCAGTAAAATAATTTTTCAAACGACCTGTTTACCTGCATAAAATTTTGTTTGAATCGTCCGGGCAAAATTGAGCAGAAAAAATGTCAAATGCTTGATTTTGAGAAAAGTTTGCACTTTCTGACGAGTTTTACAATAGACTCGAATATATACGCAAACGTTTAACCGATGGATTAATTTTATCCATTAATTTTAAGTTAGCGTCTTTGGCACAGGTAGTTTAGGTCGCCAACTCTTTTTGCATGTACGTTCTGATTCTGCTTCGCTCCCGTATTTTTTTCGGTTTCATTCTCCTGCTCCCGCTCAATGGCCACGCTCAGACAGGCCATCGTTTTCTGTTTAAGCGGGGACTGATGGGCACTCAATTTTCGGTTACCCTATACGCAGAAGACAGTCTTCTGGCTCAAACCGCTTATGGTCGAGTGTCTGCCCGGATGGATTCGCTCAACCAGATCATGAGCGATTATCTGGATGGTTCCGAAATCAACCGGCTTTCGCAAACGAGCGGGTCGGGGCAGTGCGTGCCGGTTTCTCAACCATTGTATGATGTGCTGCAGAAAGCGGCTCAGATAGCCCGCCTTTCCGAAGGCCGCTTCGACCCAACCATTGGCCCGCTGTCACAACTATGGCGACGGGCGGTGCGGCAACGGGCGTTTCCATCGGCTACTGAACGACGACGGGCAAGACGAAGTGTTGGGTATCGGTTTATGACCTTTGATTCGGCCACTCAGTCTGTTCGGTTAGTGCGGGCCAACATGCGGTTAGATGTGGGTGGCATTGGACAGGGTTACGCCGTTGACGAAGCGGCTACCGTGTTGAAACAAGCGGGTATTCAGTCGTTTTTGCTCGATTTGGGGGGCGATGTGCTGGCGGGTTCTCCCCCACCCGACCGCCCCGAAGGCTGGCGAATTGACGTTGGGTCGGGCACAAACAGCCGCGCCGACCCCGCCGACACGCTGGTTGCGCTGCTGAAAAATGCGGCCATTACAACATCAGGAGACACCTACCGGCAGTTTACCATTGGTAATCGGCGGTATTCGCATATCATGAATCCACGGTCGGGATTGGGGCTGCGGCATTTTGTGCGGGCCACCGTGATGGCCCCCGAAGGTTACCGGGCCGATGCCCTCACGAAAGTGTTCAGTGTAGTTTCTCCGCAAAAAAGAAGGGCTTTAGTCAGGCGGTTTCCTGATGCGAAGGTTTGGATTTTGGAAAACAAAGAAGGCCGATTGCGCAGGTGGCAATCGGCCCAATAATCCCCAAAATTACACCGTTACTGTTTTTCCCGGAACGGCTATCGGATAATAACCGTCGGGGCCGGGGAGCAGCTTGGGTTTGGCATCCCAGGCAAGGGTGTCGGGGAAAAGGTCGATTTGGGAGTTTATGGCCTCGTCCCACTTAATGAGCTTGCCCGAATAGGTGGCCATACGGCCCATGATGGATGTCATGGTGCTTTTGGCTCCGTTTTCGGCATCGGCAAATTTATACTGACCCGCAGCAACGGCGGCAAACAGTTCGTCGTGTTCAATTTGGTAGGGGTCTCCGTCGGGCTTTTTTGCGTCATATGGGTGGGCAAACAGAATCTGCCCTTTGTGGGTCTTCAGGGCGGTGTTTTTACCGAATGAGTCGATGCGGCCCTTCGTCCCCAAAAACTGCTCATCGACTTTGCTGTAGGTGCCTTCGTAGTGACGGCATTGGCTGTTGATTACGGTGCCGTCGGCATAGGTAAAATCAACGATGTGGTGATCGAAGATTTCGCCGTGGTCTTTACCATTCCGTACCTGCCGCCCACCCGTGCCCTGAGCCGATACAGGATAGCCTTTTTTGACCCAGTTGGCCACGTCGATGTTGTGAACGTGTTGCTCGGTGATATGGTCGCCACAGAGCCAGTTGAAATAATACCAGTTGCGCATCTGGTATTCGAGTTCGGTTTGGTTGGCCTGGCGCGGATTCATCCAGACACCCCCGCTGATCCAGTACACACTCCCGCCGATGATATCGCCGATGGCTCCGTCGTGAATGCGTTTGATGGCTTCGCGGTAGTTGGGCTGGTAATGCCGCTGCAAACCAACCACCACGTTCAGTTTCTTTTTCTTGGCTTCTTCGGCTGCCGCCAACACCCGCCGGATGCCGGGGGCATCGGTGGCAACGGGTTTCTCCATAAAAATCTGCTTGCTCTGCCGAACGGCCTCCTCAAAATGGCCGGGCCGGAAACCCGGAGGTGTTGCCAGAATAACCACATCGGCAAGGGCAATAGCCTGTTTATAGGCATCTAAACCAACAAATTGCCGCTCTTTGGGCAGATCCACTTTCTGGGCGGCATCGGGGCGTTGCATGAGGACACTGTAGGCTATATCGACTCGATCCTGAAAGGCATCGGCGATGGCAACAATCTTCACGTTTTGTTTGGTATTGAGGGCTTGCTGGGCCGCACCTCTGCCGCGACCACCGCACCCAATGAGCGCGACTTTGATGGTATCGTCCACCGACGAGTGGTAGCCCGCAGCGCGGGTGCTAAATGGAAGCTGACTCAGGAGCGCGCCCCCCGTGAGCAGGCCTGATGTTTTGAGAAAGTCGCGTCGGTTAGCGGCTGAATTGGGCAGGTTGTTGGCCATACGTATAGATAGATAGAGGTACTAATCAGTTGGTTCACTTTGACTGAGTAAAGGATAAAGTACCGCTAAAATACCCAATCCGTTTCCTAAATTTTCGGACCCACCAAATCATGTTTTGCCGTTGTATTCGCTGCCAACCCAGCGCCTGATCTGGTTATACACATGCCAGTACTTTGTGCATACCCAGCTTTCGGGTTAGCCACGATTCTGTTCGACGAAGCAAGCCAGCCAGGGCAATAGACACCCGACTATCCAGACCCACCTACACGGCCACTATAATGAGTGCAATCGCTACGGGTGCGTTTGCCAGGCGATGGTACTAC
>JAJAYX010000572.1 GCA_026785985.1 Rudanella sp.
ATTCTACTCTCATCACAAAGGGGTAATCTCTTGTGCCAACCCCTTCCTGATCAATTTCTTCTTTAGTCAACGGTTCCGTTTTGATTCGGCGTAATCCGCTTTTTATGCCCAGCTTCATCGCCGACAGCGACCATAACTCATCTGTAAAGCTGGCAGCAGACAACGCTTTTGAATACACATAAACCTGGAACGTTTTAGCCTGTGCGTCAGCCAGGTAGATTTCCATTTTTGTTTCATCTACTTTCACATTCGTCTTTCCTTCTCCCGGCACAAAAAGCCAGCCGATATCACCATCCGCAGATTTCCAGTGCATGGTTCCGGTTTTCAGAATGTGTGATACTTTTCGGTTGCCCCATAATCCGCCCATCATCCAGTCTTTCTGAATATAAGCCGTCACTTTTTTCAGCCGATCACCTTCATAGTAATTGGATGTCGTGCGGGTGATGAATCGGGGAGCATCGAATTTTTTAAACTGAGCGAGTGCCTTTTTCGGCATTGAAATGCCTAATTCAACAATCGGGACAATGAAATTACATTCATCGTGGACACCGTGCTTGTCAGGCAAATTGGCAATCGAATGGTTATCAACGGCAGCCGCAATCCATATACCCACAATGGCATTATATTTTTTCATATCGATGCCGTAGCCTCTCAGATACGGCCCGCACATGTTTTTCAGGTTAGCGTTATAAAACGTGGCAACGTCGAGCCACAATTCCTTTTCAAGAACAGCCCCCATCGTTTTCATTTCCGTTGAAAATGACAATTCACGCCACAACGCCAGGCCAACAAAATCAACCCCATAATACGTTGGTGAATTGTACTCGCAGAGGGTATTGTATTTCAGGAAGTTATTATAAATTGCTTTAGCTTTTTTGATTCCTGCATTTTTGAGTTCGGGAATACTAAATTCTGTACCAATATATTCCATCATAAAAGAACTCATAATGGAAATATTATTATAATCAGGATTCACATTGCGCATCAACGCTCCCCGAGCCGTTCGGATGAGGCAGATTTCCAGGTCTTTCTTTACATCTGCGGGTAATTGGTTTTTGTATTTATGATAAATCGTAATCAAATCAGTGCCGATAAACTCCCGCATATTCTGGTCGTAATTTTGGGTTGGTTTTATGTCACCTCGCCAAACGGCATACTCTTTACTCTTTTCGTCCAGATTTTGAAGTTGAAAATCCATTTAACGATACTTACCGCATTTTCTACGTCTCCCGCCTGATTTCTGTAGAACAAAGCGCAGGCCAATCGCATAGTATTCCTTGCGCCTAACTTTTCAGTAATGGCGAACGTTGTTCCTTTCGGAATTTCTTCTTCGATAAACTCGTCAAAAATCTGCTTTTGCAGCGGGCTTAAGGTTTTGTACTCAAAATGCTTTTGATATAATTCGTCGCTTTTAGTCGTTTGAGCAATTGTCTCAACAGATAAGCAGCAAAAAAGAAGAAGTAGCCATTTGTACATCTGATTTTTACTTTAGAGTAATCGTGTGCTTAAATGGTGTAAAGCCTGTCAAATAAACTGAAGGGGAGCCTGTATCTGCTGGCAAGCCTCCCCGCAAGTGCAGCCCCTTATGTTCTAATTTTCCTGGGCCAAACTGAATGGTATCTTTTCCAATGGTATACGAGCCTTCTTTTTGTGAAAACAAATAAGAGTTTGGCTCTTTTTCGGATTGCTGAACGCCGGTAAACTTACCGTCTCCTCTGAAAATCAATTCCAACGAAACCGGAACACGATCAGTACCTTTCATATCAAAATCAACCTCAATACCACCAGACACTTCTTTGATTTTAATAATCGTTTCTAACTGTTGTATCTCACTTTCGGGACGAGTACTTCGTGGCATCTTTTCCCAGTCGCCATCCGGAGCAATCTTATCTGCGCTAAACGGCTGATAATAAACACCTTCCAGTTTACTTGAAAGTATCCAAACATCACCTTCTTTTTTGATTTCCGGGGATTGAAACTGCCCTTTTCCGAAAAACGAGGCATTGATTCTCATGCCTCTCAAAACGGCATTGTTTTTATAGAAAGTCAGAAAATTTGGATTATTAATTAACAAAGTAGCATCCCAATTATCACGGCGGATGCGAGCCAATTTTGAATAGTCAAAATACTTGGCGTATTGGGTTGTGAATCGTTTTTCAGCTGGTAGTTCAGCCCATAAGAATTTATCTTCCAGGAAATGATCTAAATCGCCGTTAACATTCTTGAAATTGTCTTTTTCGATCATTCGGCACATGGCCGCGAACTGTGGATTTTTATCCAAGATAGCCATATAACGATAGGCCATATAATAGATCTCGAACGTTCGTACGCCACCCTTGTCCTGCCTATTAGATGCATCGGTAACCACTTCATTGTTTGGATGAACGAAAAAGAAGTTCATTTGCAGGTTCTTTCGCACATAATCCAATAATTCAGGTTTATTAAGACCTGCGGCAGTTGCAATCAACGCATTATTAATAATGGCGGAATACCCACCCGTACTTTTTTGAGTGTATTGTCCGTCGGGGTCTAAATCAATGTGTTCGGCAAGCCACTGTTCGGCCCGTTTTACGTATTTAGGATTTGGCCACAGGTTATTAATTTTCGCTAATGCCGCCGTCACGACCCAACGGTGATTTGGCGTATGAATACCACCCACGCTCAGGGCATCGCCCGCAGCTAACAAAAAAGATTTTAGCTCGGCAAAAAGTGCATCTGTTTCACTGATATTGGCTTGTTTGAGTAACTGGCAACTCGCTGTAACCCGCTCAACAATAAAACCAGTATCGGGTGTTGAATGAAAATTGGTAGCTAATAAGTCAATCGTCCCATCAGCATGCTGGATTTTGCGCAAGTACTTTGCAGCCAAAATCATTTTAGCCTTTAAATCTTCGGATTTATAAAACGCCGATTCTGGATTAGTATAGCCAATGATACCACGAGAAATCAGCCCATTTGTCGAATGTGGATTCGGAATATCTTCCCCATCTGTCAAACCACCATAGGCGGGCAGTGCTTTATCCAGAATTTGATATTTCAGTAAATCCGTAATGCTGGAATCATTGAGTTTAATCAAATCAATAATCCATTTAGGTTTGTTTTCTGCGGTGCTTTCGGTAGCAGAAAAACCCAAAAATGGAATCATGCCCAGTGATAATGTACCCAGCGATACGAATTTTCTTCGTTTCATTTTCTTTCTATCAAATTTCTGTAAGACTAAAAACACCCCTAATCCGAAACATCCGAATGACGGCTACGAAACCAATTACATCAATTTCCAACCTTCACGGTAGGGGCGGCTCACAAACTGATTGGCCGCATCGAAATTGGCAATTTTCATGTTGGCTCCATCCCAAATCATTTTCTTGCGGCCAGGAAAATCAAAACGACCAGGCCTACCTTCGCGTGGAACCTGAATACCATAACTACGGATGGCCAAATTGCCCATCAACACAGTTTCGGTCAAAGGGCCAGAATAATCAAATGATGAAGTTAAAGCCTTGTGTTTATCGCTGTTATAGCCCGCCTTACAGGCTTCTGTCCAGGAAACCTGATGGCCTTCTTCGGGGAGTTTCTTAGGTGCATCGGGGCCTGGTTTGGGCTGTTCGATTTTCTGGCCGTCGTTGGTATAAACTCTGGGTTCAAAGCCATACGTTCCGCAGGTCATTATTCCCTTTGAGCCTATCATAATCACACCATTGCTGCTGTCACTTTCGCCAAGCGGGTCATTGGCCGGAATGAGTTTCGGGTGAAAAGGGCGAATTCCCCCATCATTCCAATTCAGGAGTACCTCCGATTTGTTTTTTGCGCTGGCAGGGAACGTCAATTGAACGGCTGATGAGGGGGGCGCACTAACATTTTGATCATACCCATCAACAAACACCAACCCGACACTTGTTTCAACGGCCGTTGGATAGCCTAAACCCAACACGCGATAGGGCGGATCAATCAGGTGGCAACCCATATCGCCCAAGGCGCCCGTGCCGAAATTCCACCAACCCCGCCATTTGAAGGGGTGATAGGCCGGATTGAAATCAACTTTTGCCGCTGGTCCCAACCAAATATCCCAATCCATATCCGACGGAATATCAAATTTGCCCGCAGGCGTCGAAACACCTTGTGGCCATATTGGGCGGTTTGTCCAGACATGAACGGTGTGAACAGTGCCAATCAGCCCTTCGTTGAACCATTTCACCATTTGGGCAGAGCCATCACTCGATGCACCCTGATTCCCCATTTGCGAAACTACTTTGTATTTGCGGGCGGCCTCAGTCATCATGCGTGCCTCGTAAATATTGTGCGAAAGCGGTTTCTGCACGTACACATGCTTGCCCAATTGCATGGCTGCCATGGCAATCGCAGCATGGTTATGGTCTGGCGTAGAAACCGTAACAGCATCAATACCTTTTTCTTTTTCCAACATCACCCGCCAATCTTTGTATTGAGTGGCCTTTGGAAATTTATCAAACATCGGTTTGGCCTTAGTCCAATCGACATCGCAAAGCGAGACGATATTATTAGCATCCTTGAAATAAGAATTGTTAATATCAGACGTGCCTTTTCCACTTGCGCCGATGCCTGCAATGTTTAGTTTATCGCTCGGCGCAATAAACCCTTTGCCAAGAACATGACGTGGTACAATGAAAAAACTGCTGACAGCAGCACTGGTTTTAATGAAATCTCTTCTTGAAGTAGACATGGTGAATGTTCGGAATTAATGGTTGATTCAAGCGAATTTTTAATGGCTTTTCTGCGCTGGTTATTACTTGTCCAATAAATTGATCCAGGCTGCAATTTTTTCTACATCCTTCTTGGGTACGTTTGGCAGAGCCGCCATTGGTGTTTCAAAGTCAGGCCAGTTAGTGGGCTGCGGAACGGCCACTAATTCCAAAATTTTCGCGATGCTGTATTTGCGTTTGGCAATTTCAGAAAACGCTGGGCCAACGGCTCGTTCGTTGGTTTTATGACAGGCAAGGCACGTATGTTTTGTCAACAGCGCCGTAACCTCTTTTTCATTAAATGCCGTCGCAGAGGCTTTCACAAGTTTCGCTTTTGGCGCGGTATTTCCACCCTCGGCAGGGGCCGCTTCTTTCATCTGGTTGTCGGGCGTGTTGTGTTTTGTGCCTTTGTCATCCAGTTGCACATTTTTCTTTTTAGCCGCTACCAGCGTAATATTTGCTTTTTCACCCTTCGGAATGTTGTTGAGCGTGTAGAAAGTCTGGGGATGCAAAACGGGTAAATTACCCGATGCGGAACGTACCCCCTCGGGCTTAATATCATGCACGTAACCTTCGCGCAAATCATCTATAACCAGCCGAACGTGCAAACCATCAGCCGATACTTTTGCACCACGAACGGCGATTTCTTTGAAATTGACTGCCGGACTGCCATAAACGGGATGATACTTATAAGCGTAACTGGTCGTCGTGTAGTTTTCTACATTTTAGGCGGTTTCATTATTCACGGGTAGCGTAAATTAAATGTCAAAACCATCGGGCATGGCCCGTACTGGTTTCATTTCAAACCGGGTTTTACCCGACCACA
>JAJAYX010000573.1 GCA_026785985.1 Rudanella sp.
CCAGTACAACGATGCGAACCGATTTAATCACTATCGACCCCGAAACATCGGGCGGTGTGCCCCTCTTTGCCGGTAGCCGCGTACCGCTGGCCAATCTGTTCTACTACAACATTATCGGCTCAGTATTTGTCATGGATTTTATTAATACGCTACTTTTGTCCCAATGACAATTGATACGAACTTAAATTCACCCTCTAAAGTAACCGTAGGTAGCCTGTTTGCTGGTATTGGTGGTTTTTGCCGAGCGTATGTTGAGTCTGGCGCAAATATGGTGTGGGCCAATGAAGTAGATCCCCATGCGTGCAAAACGTATCGAGCTAACTTTAGGCATAAACTCTACGAGAAGAGCATCTTAGACCTTACCGTTGTAGGTGACAACCTCCAGCCGGTTGATATTCTAACGGCTGGCTTCCCTTGCCAACCCTTTTCGAAAGCCGGTTTGAAGCTGGGGTTTGCTGACCGGCGAGGGCAACTTTTCTTCGAAATTATTCGGTTAGTTAAAGAGTTTGGCACTCAGAAGCCAAAGATTCTCTTCTTTGAAAACGTCAGTAACTTCAAAACCCACGATGACGGTCGGACGTTCGCAATTGTAAAAGAAGCCATGAAGGAGGCAGGGTACTGGTTTTCAGATGCTAACGCGCGAATTCTTAATACAAGAATCCATTGCGAGATTCCGCAAAATCATGAGTTATCTGTTTCGTAATCAGTATTGAATGAAATACCGACTTTTATGAAGCATGAGAATTACGAAATATTGAACTTGATTGGTTATGGAATGGCAAAATTTGATGCTGCATTCATAACTGAATTCGGCTTTTCCACAAAAGTTAGTTTTTACGACTATTTAATTAGTTTAGGAATTGCTGAAACTCGGGGTGTCATCAAAAACAGACAAGATTTATTTGATCCTTATTTTGAGAATTCACGTATAGGATGGATAACGGGCTTTGACAGATATATCCACAGAAAAGAATTCATTGATAGTTTTTTGGGAATGGAAAACGTGAAAGATTATGCAGAGTTCGTTAAACTTTATTTGTCCGATAAATTCAAGGTGACTGAGGTCGTTGACATTGTCACGAAGCCAATTTTGGTATCGAAATACAAACAGATTCAGCTTACCGGCCGTGAGGCTGAAAGCTACTTTATCAGTAATTTTACAAAAATTGATATGTTCAAAGATGGAAATATTGAGGATGCAAGACTTTACGGCGACGGGTATGATTTTCAAGTTGAAACACCCCAAAATACTTTTTTAGCGGAAATAAAGGGATTAAATGATAGATACGGCGGATTTCGCTTAACAGAAAACGAGTATAACAAAGCTACTGAATACCGTGATAAATATTGCTTAATAATGGTGAGCAACTTAGCGCAATCCCCTAAGTTAGCCTTGTTCCCCAATCCAATTGCCCATTTCCGACTGGCACGTACTGAAGTTCAGTCAAGTCCTCAAATTTACTATTCTTCTGACAGTAGACACTGGCTGTAATCAGATCAGTAGGTTCTTCACAGAAAGGTGAGGATGCAGGGGGTTCATTTGGCATTGGCAAGAATGCCCCGTTTGCGGCCTCGGCCCTACGGACGGTATTCTACTCCACCAAACTTGCTGATGAGTCAGTTGCTTTTCAGGGTATTGCCCGCTTAGTTACTCACAAAGACGAGAACGGCAAGGCTACGCAGGGTACTGGCTATTACGGCGAAATAGACGAAGACGATTACCCAATCTCAATACGCACCGAGAAGGAGATACCTATTTTTTTCAGGAGAAAAGAACAGGGAACTGATGTACATATTATAGGTTATCTGGGGGGTGCCGACTGGAAAAAACAATTGGAACTGGCCACGTTGGAGCATTTTTGGCCTGCCATTAGTTGGGGTAATCTCATTGTAGAAATTGGTGATGATATTGTAATTGATTCTGAAACATTACCCGATCGGATGTCGGTAGCCCGGATTGATTACGAAGAATTTTATAATGAAGCCTACGCTTATTATGATGCCCATGCTAATGTTACACCTGAACATAAATTCGACGAAACACTACCTTATTTAAAAGGAGTTAGTGTTTCGTACCGAATAGGCGATGCCAATTTACCCAATCGGGTGGCTATGATCCGAAAAACGGGAATGGTTATTTACAAACATACTTTTAGAGGAATCCGCTTGAAGTTTGCCGGTGCTTTTGTATGCGTCAACGAAGTAGGTAATACGATTCTTCGCAATATGGAACCGCCACGGCATGACGAGTGGGATCTTGACCGACCGGAAAAAGGAGCCAGCAGGAAATACCTAAACGAATACAAAAATTGGTTACGTAAGATTCTATTAGATCTAAGTCCTAAAGTTGAATCAACAACGCTTGAAGTTGATGAGTTGGCTGATTATCTGCCCGACTCACCTACTTCTGAAACGGGATCTGGCAAAGGCAATTTGACTGGCGAAGATGCCAGTGCTTTTACAGCCACACCTAATGATATTAACGAGCCAAGGATTGAAATCGTAACAATACCACCAAGAAAACCAATTGAACCGAATGATAAAGTTCCTCCGGAAAATGAAGGCGAGGGTCGTGACGACGGTGAAGGTGATAGTGGAGCGGATGATAATTCAAAACCCGAAGGTGAAAATAAAGGTAGCGATACGGAGAATCCAGAGCCACCTAAGTCTACAGGCAATAGAGGCGGTACTCCTCAGCCATCTGCTGGTAATAAGAAACAATTATCGCTAACTTCAAAAGCCTTTGCTGATGCAAAAGCCAACGAATACATTATCTGTTTAACCTCGAAGACAACAACTATTGTTGGTGTGCGGGTCAGTTTGGTCGGAGAAGATGCTTTCACTGAAGAAATAAGTCTTCAAAGAGCACGTGACCGCGATACCAATCAGGCTCTCTCAGTAAGTGGTAACCGAATTGAGGAAGTAGACCTCGCTCCTAATACATTACGTCGTATCGCAATATCTTTTGGCGATTCAGTTCATTATGCTGTCAATATTGAAACCTATGAAGTTTAAAGAGCGTACTTTCCCCCACCCAGTGCTCGATCCAACTGGTAAAGACATAACTGGCTCTGCGTTTCAAGTAACATGCAAGGTGACCAGCGATAATACGTTCGTTTATGTAAACGTAAGTTTTGCGCTTAGTAATAATACGCTATCAGAATTGGTTACTACGAACAAGGCAAAATTCGTGGTTCATGCCGACTGTAATGCGGCTTTTTTCAGAAAACCATATACATTCAATGAAGTTGAGGGGCGAATTCGAATTCCCATGACTGATGTCAAACGTTTGGTTGATCTGACTTTCTTTATTTGTGCTACAGAGCCTATCGAAGAATACACAGTCGAAGGAATGGATGCGGTGTATAATGGGGCGGTTTTTAAGATATATGCCGGAGATATTCTGGCTTACAGCGAACCAATCAGTATCAACATCTTTGACAAAGATTCGCTGAGCAAAATATCCTCAATTATGCTGGTTCGGGAAGGAGACTCTGAACTCACTGTTCCCTCCATAGATTTTAATGAAGATAAGATTGCTGTGAGTCTGCCCCCCTCTCAGTTTGCTCTCTACGGATCCCTTAAAGTGGATCATCGTATTAAAGCAACTCTGTTGAATGCAGTTGTGCTACCAGTGTTGATAGAGGCCGTGCGGGAAGTACTTAATCCGGTAGACGACGATAATGATCTAAGTCTTTACACTTGGTATCGAGTCTTGCAACATAAGATAGCTGAGCTTAAAAAGAAGCCAGGTGCCAATGAAGAAAGTGCCTATTATCTGGCCCAAAGTATATTGGCTGGTGTGAGCGAGAAGGCACTGAAAGAAATTGACGAGATATTAACTCCCTCTGAATAACTTACTTGCCATGAGACAAATGATGCTAACGTCGAGAGCAACAGCCAGTGTAAAAAGAAACATCGACATACACTTTTCTA
>JAJAYX010000574.1 GCA_026785985.1 Rudanella sp.
GATCAGGTGCGTTTCCAGTTCATCTTCCGTCCAGTTGACGAGGGAAGCGGTCGGCAAGGTGTTGTTGAAGTTCAGGAATTGTCATGTGCATTATCGGTAGGTGTTAAGAAAGCCCGCTGTTTGGCAAGCCTTTGCCAAAAGTAGTACCTTTGCCTTATTTATTGAGTAAATAAGCGAATGAGCGATTTAGTGAAACTTGCAGAATTTCCTTCGTTTCCCCAATCACTCATTCGCTCATTCACTCATTCACTCAATAAACATGTCGCTCAAACAACAAATCGACGCTGATATTAAGCAGGCCATGCTCGCCCGCGAAACCGACCGGCTCCGTGCCCTCCGTGCCATTAAGTCGATGATTCTGATTGACGAAACCAAAGAGGGGGCCGGTCCCGACGGTCTCAAGCCCGAAGAGGAGCTGAAACTGCTTACTAAAGCCGTGAAGCAGCGCAAAGACTCCGCCGAGATTTTCCGTCAGCAAAACCGCGCCGACCTATTGGCCACCGAAGAAGCCGAAATCGCGGTCATCGAGAAATACCTGCCCAAGCAGCTAACGGAAGATGAAATAAAGGCCAAACTTCAGGAAATCATCGCCCGCGTGGGTGCCAAAGCCCCCTCCGACATGGGCAAAGTGATGGGCGTAGCCACCAAAGAACTCGCCGGTCTCGCCGAAGGCAAAGTTGTCTCGGCACTGGTTAAAACACTTTTACAGTGATTATGGAGTGATTGAGCAAATGAGTGATTGAGTTAAAACAGGGAAGTTGCTTTCGTTCGCTCAATCACTCATTCGCTCAATAAGACCCCTCAATAAATGAAGACCCTCGACATTCTTATTCTCGTGCCGCTCATTTGGGGGGCCTGGAACGGCTACCGAAAAGGCTTGTTGGTGGAGATTATCGCCGTGATTGCGTTTGTGGTGGCAATGGTCGTTGGCCTCAAGTTTCTGGGGTTCGGCATCGACTTGCTGTCGCCTTACATCAGCCGTGATCTGGCCCGGAAATTTTTGCCCTGGTTAGGTTTCTCGTTGATCTTTTTCCCGGTCGTGTTCATGATTAACCGCATGGGTTATTCGCTGCGACAATCGCTGCGGCAAACGTTGCTCGGCAGTTTCGACCGGCTGGCGGGAGCCGCAGTGGGTACCTTTACGTGGGTCTTTGGAATTAGTGTGTTGTTCTGGTTGTTCAGTTATATGGGCGTTCAGATGCCCCCCCAACAAACCAAAAATACCCGCCTTTACCCCCTGATTCGGCCCATTGCCCCCAAAGTAATGGACGTGGCCGCCGTCTGGGTGCCAAAGGGATTGGAGGCAGGAAAACGATTCAATGAAACAGGACATCCGTAAACTTACAGCCGCGCAACTCAAAGACTGGTTCACGCAGAACGGCGAACAGGGCTTCCGAGCCAAACAGGTGCATGAATGGCTTTGGAAAAAGTCGGCGCACACGTTTGGGCAGATGAGCAACCTGTCGTTGCCCCTGCGTGAGAAACTCGAAGGCGCGTTCGACATTCGCGCGCTGACTGTTTCGACCGAGCAACGCAGCAACGACGGCACCATTAAATCATCGTTCCGACTGTTCGATGGTAACCTGATTGAGGGTGTGCTGATTCCGTCACTTCGTAGCGACGACCGTAGCGACGGCCCGGCAGATCGAATGACCGCCTGCGTGTCGAGTCAGGTGGGGTGTTCGCTGACCTGCAAGTTCTGCGCCACGGGCTACATGGATCGCAAGCGGAACCTCGACGCGGCTGAGATCTACGATCAGGTAGTAATCATTGACCGGCAAGCCAAAACCAACTTCGACGCGCCCCTGACGAACATTGTTTATATGGGCATGGGCGAGCCGCTGTTGAACTATAAAAACGTCCTGGAATCAGTGGATCGAATCACCTCACCCGATGGTTTAGGCATGTCGCCGAAGCGGATTACGGTGTCTACAGCGGGCATTGCCAGGATGATCAAGCAGTTGGGCGACGACGAAGTGAAGTTTAACCTTGCGCTCTCGCTGCACGCGGCCAACGACCAAAAGCGCGATCAGATTATGCCAATTAACGAGAGTAATTCACTCCAGAATCTGGCCGAATCGCTCAACTACTTTTACCGGAAAACCGGCTCCCGCGTTACATTCGAGTACATTGTTTTCTACAATTTCAATGATACCTTACAGGATGCCAAGGAGTTGTGGGAGTTCACGAAGCGCGTACCAGCCAAAGTCAACATCATTGAATATAACCCGATTGCCGAAGCCAACTTCACCAACACCGACCCGCAAACCCTCGAAAAATTTGCCAGCTTCCTCGACAGCCGGGGTGTCATCGTGAACGTGCGCCGGAGCCGGGGCAAAGACATCGACGCGGCCTGCGGGCAATTGGCAGGGAAGGGAAAGTAGAGATCGCACCGGCGCACCGGCAAAATTTTGCGTCTCAGTCTTTGTAATCAATACAGTCAATGTCAAGTCGGTAAGGAACCTCGAACTGTCGTTGCGCCCGATCAATGTCGGCCAATCGGCCCCGCTCTGCCAAATCGCTGCCGGACTTGTTGTTCAACCTGCCTGAGTAACATGCTGAACAACAAGTGGTTCGTAGAGAAACATAGCGGGTTCGGCTCAAACGTCGGTCTCCGGATTCAGTTTTTCGTACTGGTTATAAATTGCCAGCATCGTTACGCCGAACAGCACCGCTACCACCACCAGAACGCTGTTGAGCAGGCCGCTTGCGCCAAAAGACAGCTTGATTAAGATCGTGGAAATCACGAATCCTGAATTACGAATCACCCTGTTGAACTTGTCGGTGAGCAGAAACGAAATCAGCAACATCAGCACATCGGTCAGAATAAGCACGGTGAAGAACTCATCGAAAAATATCTTGTTCACGTCCTTGATTGAATCGACCATTCGGGTTATCGAGAAGAAATTTTCATAGACCCAGTGGCCAAAACTGTATACGGCAAGCACCAGAAACAGCGGCACTAAACACATCGCGATGATTTTTTTGGTTCGGGTATAGTTCTTTACTTCCAGCGAAGGCAGGCTGTCTTTGGGTTTCTCAATAACCTTTTCGTTGAGCCGATAGAAGATAAAAATCAGAAAAAACAGGGCTGTGGTCGCCACCAAATCGTAGGTGAATTGCAAATCGTTGGTAACCTTGAACCAGTCAGCCGTAAACTCCAACTTGGATAGTTCGCTGTAAATCCGGCGAATTACGATCAGTGTGATAATTTCGTACTGCTTCCCGATATAATTGCTGGTTGATTTGGGCAGGTAATAAACCAGTAAATACACCTCATAGATCAAGATAAACGAGAACGGTGTGTAGATCGCAACAATCGGATTGCTGAGTAATTTGGAGCGGTCAGTAGGTTGCAGAAACCCTAAATCGACCGCTGCAATGAGCAGGAGGTGGATGATGAAACTGACAATGGCGATGGTGACGATGACCTGCTCACTTTTTTTCTTTGTTTTTTCCGAGAGGAGTTTGTCGTAAAAGAAATCGAAAAGTGCGTCGCCCTTCTTCATCAGTCTGCGTATGGCGAGCGAGTTATGGTTAGCCGCTATCCGTTCTATAAACTTATCCAACGGCCAAAGGTTTACGTTGAGGTCGCCATTACCATCTTGATATTTAGCTTCGCACCCGTTTCCAGCACACTCACCAAACCCTGAACGGTCAGCGTTTTGTTTGAACGGCTTGGCTGGTTCAACGTTCTTTCCGGGCCTGAGGCATTTCTTTTGATACAATGGTGTCTCTTATTGGCAAGATCTGTTGACCCCTTCGTCAGGGATTTCAGGACGCAGCGGGGAAGGAAAAGCAGTCGGTTGTAGGCAAACAGACGATTCGGCTGTAACTTGTCGCCAAACCAGCGCGTCCTGATTTACTGCTCATCTTCATGTTTGAATCCCGCATCGACCTGCAAAATTTGACGGCTACCGTAGCCGCTATCCGCGCCGAAATTGGTAATATCCTCGTTGGGCAACATCAAACGCTCGATTTACTACTGACAGCCCTGCTTGCCGATGGCCACGTCCTGCTGGAAGGGGTGCCAGGGGTCGCCAAAACACTCATTGCCAAACTCTTGGCGCGAACCATATCGGTGGGGTTCAGCCGCATTCAGTTCACACCCGACATGATGCCCTCCGACGTGCTGGGTACGTCTGTTTTTCAACCCAAAACGGGCGAGTTTGTCTTTCGGCAGGGGCCGGTGTTTTCTAACATTGTCCTGATTGATGAGATCAACCGCGCCCCGGCCAAAACACAGGCTGCCTTGTTCGAGGTAATGGAAGAACGACAGGTTACCAACGATGGCACTACCTACCAGCTCAACGCACCGTTTATAGTGTTGGCCACCCAAAATCCGGTGGAACAGGAAGGTACCTACCGACTTCCCGAAGCCCAGTTGGATCGCTTTCTGTTCAAAGTCGTGATCGACTACCCGGAGCCGGAAGACGAAATTGCCATTTTACGTGGCCATCACCAACGCCGGAACCTCAAAGAAGCTATCGAAGCCGTACAACCCGTGTTGACTGCCAGCCAGTTAGCCGATCTTCGGGCCAGTGTGCAACAAGTACACGTAGAAGAAAATCTGTTTGATTATATCGCCAGAATTGTGCGGGATACCCGTGCTAATAAATCGCTGTATTTGGGAGCCTCACCCCGTGCGTCAGTGGCACTGCTGAACAGCGCGAAAGCCCTTGCCACGCTCCGGGGCCGCGATTTTGTGACACCTGAAGACATTCAGATGCTGACCGGGCCAGTGTTGCGGCACCGGGTGATTCTCACGCCTGCACGCGAGATGGAAGGCGGCACGGCAGATGAAGTCATTGGGCAGATTGTACAAAAGATCGAAGTGCCGCGATGAGTTGAGCAGGGGCATTTTAGGGGCCATTTAGCAGTGGCCAAACAGAATTTGAGGCCGCTTGATCAAGAAAAGAATAGTATTTATTTGTTGGGTGCAATTTGCCCGAACCAATTTCAATAGCCAACTTGCGGTTTAATTTCATTTTCTCACCCTATCTTGTTCTGACGTACACGCTATGCGGATTCTACGTGTTCTGTTTTTCTGTTTACTAATGATTGGCCTGGTGTGGACACTGAACCGCCCCTGGGGATCGGCTCCCGCATTTGGGCCGCTGTTAAGTCCGTTTACCGGCTTCTGGCAAAATGCCGAAAATGCACATGGTCTGTCCGACAATACCGATGTAGATGTGGAAGGAACCTCCCAACCCGTTACCGTCAACTATGATGAATACGGGGTTCCACACATTTTTGCCCAGAATGATGCCGATGCCTATTTCGCTCAAGGCTATGTAACTGCCCGTGACCGGCTTTGGCAAATGGAATTCCAGACCCACGCTGCCGCTGGCCGATTAACCGAAATTGTTGGCGAACGCGCCCTCGAAACTGACCGTTTTAACCGGCGTATGGGAATGGGCTTTGGGGCCGAACGTGCCATTAAAATGATGATGGCTGACCCAATATCCCGCCTGGTAGTTGAAGCCTATACCGCCGGTATCAACGCCTACATTAAATCGCTGAAACCAGCTCAGTATCCTATTGAATATAAGGTGCTGGGGTACTCACCAGAACCGTGGACTCCCCTTAAGTGTGCTTATCTGCTGAAACTTATGACCAGCACACTGGCCATGGGGGCCGATGACCTCCGCATGACCAATATTCTGCGCAAATACGGCGCGGGAGTGGTAGCCGACCTTTTCCCCAACTATCCAACCCTCGAAAGTCCTGTTATACCGACTGGTACCAAATGGGATTTTAAAGCATTGCCTGTTCCGGCTACCCCCACTGATGCCGCCGTTCAGAAACAACTGTTGGCTCATAGCGCCACTTCATTCGATGCGGGACTGGTTCAGCACGATCCGTCAATTGGTTCGAATAACTGGGCTGTCGGAGCCGAAAAATCGGCAACGGGTTATCCTATTCTGGCTAACGACCCGCACCTTGTACTGAGTTTGCCGTCGATCTGGTATCAAATTCAGATCGTTACGCCCACCATGAACGTCTGTGGTGTTTCGCTGCCGGGGTCGCCGGGAGTCACCATCGGGTTCAATCAGAAAGTGGCCTGGGGCGTTACCAACGTGGGGGCTGATGTGCTTGATTTTTATTCTATCAAGTTCAGGGATAAAACCCAAACCGCCTATTGGCATGATAACCAATGGAAACCAACCACGGCCCGAATCGAACGGTATCAAGTGAAAGGGAAGCCTGATGTGCTCGACACGGTTCGGTATACTCACCACGGCCCGGTGGTCTATGCAACGGGCCAAAAAGTGCTTCAGCCCAACATTCCGACTGGCCACGCGGCCCGCTGGATTGCCCACGAAGCCGCTAACGACCTCCGTTGCTTTTACCTGCTGAATCGTGCCCAGAACTACGCTGACTACCGGCAGGCACTGACACATTATGCGGCTCCGGCTCAGAACTTTGTGTTTGCCAGCGTCGATAAAGATATTGCCATTTCGCCCAACGGCAAGTACCCGCTCAAGTGGAAAGATCAGGGCAAGTTCATTCTGGACGGCACCAACCCCGCCTACGACTGGCAGGGCTGGATTCCCGCCGATCAGAACCCGATCGTTAAAAACCCGCCCCGTGGGTTCGTAAGTTCGGCCAATCAATTCTCGACCGATAAAACCTATCCATATTACCTGAACTGGCAGTTTGCCCCCTCAGAACGGGGTCGGCGAATCAACGAGCGGCTAACAGCTATGAAAGGAGCTACAACCGATAGCCTGCGAATGCTCCAGAACGATAATTTGAATCTGCGCGCTGTGGATGCGCTACCCAGCATGCTCACGCTTGTCCAAACGCAAACGCTCCGGGGCGACCAGGTAGATGCATTGGAAACCGTCAGAAAATGGTCGCGCCGGAACGATGCCGACGATATTGCCCCCACCATTTTCACCCTCTGGATCGAGAAACTGATGGAAGCCATCTGGAAAGACGAATTTGACGGGGGTGACACCTTGCCCATGCGTAACCCTAGCTTCAACCGGACACTACTTATGCTCAGGCGTGACACGGCGGCTCGTTGGTTTGATAATGTAAAAACGCCTACCCGTGAGTCGGCTAAAGACGCAGTCACGAATAGCTTGAAAGCGGCCTGCGATTCACTCACACGGGCACATGGGCCATTGAGTCCAGCCTGGGCCTGGGCAAGTCACAAAAGCACGGATGTTCGGCACCTGATACCGGGTCTGGATGCGTTCAGTGCTATGGATGTAATGAATGGAGGAGGCAGTTCGGTGGTAAACGCAACCACAGCCCGGAATGGCCC
>JAJAYX010000575.1 GCA_026785985.1 Rudanella sp.
ACCCAAACCCGACACTCCCAACGTGCGGTATTTTGCGCCGGGTAAAATTTATGATGTGGGTATGCTCACGCTGAACAGCAACGAAACGCTTTACATTGCGGGCGGGGCCATTGTGCGCGGTACCATCGAAGCGACGGATGCCAAAAATATCCGCATCCGGGGTCGGGGTATTCTGGACGCCAGCAACCTCAACAGCGGGCGATTGGTGCGGCTGTGGCGATGCCGGAACGTTGATATAGAGGGTATCACCATCCTGAATAGCCCCGGTTGGACCCTCGTGCTGCTTGATTGTGACAGCGTAACGGTGCGTAACCACCAGCAGATTTCCTGGCGCAACGGCTCCGATGGTATCGACCTCGTAGGCACCTCGCACGTGCGCATCAGCGACTGTTTCCTCAGGAACAACGACGATAACATCGTGATCAAAAGCTTCAGTATCAATCCCAAAACCTATTACAGCCAGCCGGGCGAGGGGCGCGATGTGACGGATATTCTGGTGGAACACTGCGTGATCTGGAATATGCCCTGGGGCAACGCGCTGGAAATTGGCTTTGAACTGCGCTGCAAAACTGTGAATACCATCACGTTCCGTGACTGCGATCTGATTCATGTGGACCGGGGCGCGGCCCTGAGCATTCATAACGGCGATCAGGCTACCGTCGAGAACATTACGTATGACGACATCCGGGTAGAAGATGCTCCCCATAAGCTAATCGACCTCGCCGTGTTTCGGTCGCAGTACAGCACCGACCGGCCTACCGATGATGCCGAACGTACCCGCCTGTACAGGCAGGGCGCGTGGGATGGGGTGTTGCGCGTACCACCCGGACAGGAAGCGCGGTTTGCTGCGGGCCGGGGCCATATTCGCGACATCACGTTTCGCAACATTGCCGTGACCGACGGGCAGTTTCCGTATTCCATTCTCTACGGCTATGACCCGCAGCACCGCGTCGAGAACGTGCGGTTTGAGAACCTGACCATCCACGGCAAACCCATCCGTTCGGCTCAGCAGGGTCATTTTTCAGTAGAAAACGCAACGGGTGTGGTTTGGAAGTAGCAAGAAAGTCAGTATCAAAGGGATTGGTGTTGTTGATGATGATGTAATTCAGAATAAAACGTATATCTTTAAAATAAGCATTTTTCTCAGAAGGTTTAAATCGAATGCAGATGCTTGCTGGCTTTTGGAAAGCAATACATGGCCTGTTTCCCCCAAAACTCCATACGGCTTTTGGGCTGGTTACCTGTATGCTTCTCAGTTTAGACGGCCAAAGCCAGTCCAAATTCAGCCATCTGACCACGCGCAATGGGCTGTCGCACAATACGGTCATGGATCTGGTGCAGGATCAACGTGGGTTTCTGTGGGTAGCCACTGCCGATGGCCTCAACCGCTACGATGGCGAGCAGTTTCAGACGTACCGGCGGTCGGCGCGGGATACGAACAGCCTAAGTAATAATTTTATCCATTGTTTGTTCAGCGACCGGCAGCAACGGCTGTGGGTCGGCACTAACTCCGGGGGGCTAAATCGGATGGATGCGTCGGGGGTGCGGTTTATTCATTACAACCGGACAACCGATGGGCAGGACATTTCCGGGGCCATTGTTACGGATATTGTGCAGGACCGGGCGGGGTTTATCTGGGCATCTACCAACGGGCAGGGCCTGCTCCGTATTGAGCCGGAGCGCGGACAGGTTACGCAGTTTACGATGGCCAACAGTGCGCTGCCGTCCAACGTTATTCATCAGCTTTGCGCTGACCGTTCTGGTAATCTGTGGCTTGGTAATCAGGCGGCCCTGCTGACCCGGATGCGCCTGTCAGACCGCAGCTTTACGGTTGTTACGCTGCCAGCCCCCAACCATAATGCACCCAGGGACATCATGACCATTCAGTGCGACAGCCGGGGACGCGTGTGGGTAGGCACCAAAGGCAATGGGCTATACCGAAGTCAGGCCGGGCAAGCGGCTTTTCAGTCGGTTTTTTACCGAACTGGCGTTGTAGAAGGCACAAACAATGCCCGCAGTCTGTACGAAGGTACCGGCGGGCGGTATTGGCTCGGCACTGACGACGGCGTTGTGGTAGCCAGCGACAGTTCGTTTAGCCACATCCAGCACCTGCGCCATAACCCCGCTCTGCCCACTACCCTCAGCACCCACGCTACCGTTTGCGTTCAGGGCGACCGGCAGGGTAACATCTGGGTGGGTACCTGGGAGGGAGGGCTAAACGTGGCGTTCAGTAAGCCTGATCCCTTTAATTTATACACCTACCAACCGGGCTTGCCGGGCTTGCTCACCCAGGCCGTAGCCGCCGTAGCGGTTGATTCAGCAGGAAACGCTTGGGTAGGTAGTACGCAGGGACTGACCTACGTAGACCGAAAAAACGAAACCTACCGGCATTTCCGGCACCAGCCTGGCAACCCGAATACACTGCCCGGCAATGACGTAACCAACCTATACCTGCTCTCCGAAACGGCCA
This sequence comes from Rudanella sp., assembly GCA_026785985.1. GTDB lineage: Bacteria > Bacteroidota > Bacteroidia > Cytophagales > Spirosomataceae > Rudanella. The sequence continues at coordinate 2,471 of JAJAYX010000575.1, forward strand.
TGCTGGTTACGGTGTGGAATCAGGGAACGGTACTGGTCAACCCAAAATCGGGACGGGTGCAGCAACGGCTTATGGCATTGGGCAAAAATCCGATTTACCCAGTTCTGCCCATATGTGGGCGAAGGGTCCGGCTGGTGGATAATAGTGGTAGATCATGGTGGATTGACCGGCAGACGGGGCAGCTTAGCCCCGCACCTGATCTTCCCGGGGTTCACTCGTCGATTCGCGCCCTCGTGGGCGCAGTTGACGGTACGCTGCTGGGAGCTGTGTACGGCTATGGTCTGCTAATCTGGCCCCGTCTGGATAGCCTGCCCCAGGTATATAGTAGTGAGCGACGACCAGGTTTTTTATACGATAACATCCTCACCAGCCTGCTTGAAGACCGGCGCGGACAGTACTGGATTGGTACTATGAATGGCCTGCACCGCTACGACCGGCGCACCGGACGGTTTTCGTTGCTAACGACGGAGAACGGCCTGCCTAACGATGCCATCATGAGCCTGAGTCAGGACCGGGAGGGCTACCTGTGGGTGGCCACCAACGACGGCCTGTGCCAGCTCACCGAAGCAGGGCGGGTACTGCGAACCTACCGGCGCGAAGACGGCCTGGCCGGTAACGACTTTTCAGAACAGGTCGTAGCACAACAGACTGACGGCACGTTATTTTGGGGAGGAAAACACGGCCTGACGGTGCTACGCCCCCATCGACTCGACGGTCAGCTTCTGCCCGTACCTGTCTATCTAAGCCAGTTGAAACTCTTTAACCGGCCCGTGCTGCCGGGTGCGGCAGGTTCCCCGTTAACACACAGCCTGGCCGATACCCGAAGTCTTACCCTCCGCTTCGATCAATCGGTCATTACGTTCGATTTTGCGGCTGTACTGTTTCGGGCGCACCGGAATGTGCGCTATGCATACCGGCTGGACGGCTTTGAAGACACCTGGAATTACGTGGGCGCGCAGCACTCGGCTACGTACACCAACCAAAGCCCCGGCACATACCGCTTTCGGGTAAAGGCATCACTCACGGACGATTTTACGAATGCGCCCGAAACCAGCCTCGAACTCACCATTCTGCCCCCCTGGTACCGCACCAGCTGGGCCTACGCGGCTTATGCCCTGCTGATCGTGGCTTTATTGCTGGGGATGCGTTGGCTGATACAGATTCGGGAAGGCTACAAAACTGAACTCCGGGCCGAACACCTCGAAGCCGAGAAAGCCCGTGAACTCGACCGGCTCCGGTCTGGCTTCTTTACAAACATCTCGCACGAGTTTCGTACGCCCCTTACGCTTATTCTGACCCCGCTGGAGCATTTCCTGACCGACCGCAGCCCCGACAGCCGACGGCCCCAGCTTCAGACGATGCACCAGAACGCGAACCGACTCCTGCGGCTTATCAATCAGTTGCTCGATTTATCGAAATTAGAATCCGATTCGCTCCGGCCCGACATTAGTCGTCAGGACATTATGGAGTTTGTACGCCGAGTGGCCGGTTCGTTTTCGGCGCAGGCCAGCAAACAGGGCATTACGCTGCGGGTTGACACCGAACCCAACACGGGCGCGGCCTGGTTTGACCCCGACCTTGTGGAGAAGGTGCTGTATAACCTGCTGGCCAACGCCCTGAAATTTACCTCGTCCGATGGTTCCATTGTGGTGCGCTGTCGATTACAGGATGCCGATGGCCCTGCTGTATTGTTGCTGGAAGTAGAGGACACTGGCCTTGGTATCGCCAACGAACACACGACCCATATTTTCGA
>JAJAYX010000576.1 GCA_026785985.1 Rudanella sp.
AATCCTTTCTAAAAAACAAACTTGTCCTACACCCTGGCGTGGTCGTGGCAAAATGGCCTGGCGGGAGGGTTTATTTTTTTACGCCCTGATAGACACCGTCCCGCCGGGACTTTTACTGAAATTGATATTTTCTACAAAGACCCTACCCCGATGGGGTTTCATCGCAAACTTATTCTAACCGTTAATTTTCAGACAGTTTCCCGTAAGCTAATTCCTTTTTCGGTGAAAGGTGTAAACGCTTGAGTGGCTATCCAAATTACTATACGTAAATAACTGTCTATCAAGGCTATATATCGAAATTCCACTACCAATACCCTTTCGCTTTACTCCCTTTTCGTACCAAAAGCCATTGCCAAACTCAATTTTTTTCCCGTCTGCACTGACTGAGTAGTCAGCCGACATTCTTAAGGTATCACGAATAATACGCTCATACTTGCCACTTCGAGTGAATTTTTCAATCCACCAATTATCAGTAACTGTCACTTTTGGCCCACCACCGGCCCAGTTCACTGGTACATACTCCCTCAATACCCACTCCCCTACAATCAGCCGGTCCGGTTCATTGGATTTGCAGCCCCAAAAAGCGAGCAAAAAAAGTAATGTAAATAGCTTCTTCATACACCACGAGATAGTTTTGTGTAGCATAAGATACCAAAACCCGGTAAAGGGTTGGAACGAAACGAAAATTATGAATCTCCAAACAACCAAAACCCTCAATAACGGGGTCGAAATACCTTTGCTGGGCCTCGGCGTGTATGCCCCCAGCCACAATAACGAGGTGCAGCAAGCCGTGGAATGGGCACTTGAAGCCGGGTGCCGCCTGATCGACACGGCCAGTATTTATGGCAACGAGCGCGAAGTAAGCGACGCTGTAGCTGCCAGTGGCTTGCCCCGCCGGGACGTGTTTATTACCACAAAAGTCTGGAACGACGATGAGGGCTACGACTCAACGCTCCGCGCTTTTGACAAAAGTCTCGAAAAACTCGACACCGATTATGTCGACTTGTACCTGATTCACTGGCCCGTCCGCGAAAAGCGGTTGGACACCTGGCGGGCGTTGGAAAAACTCTATGCCGATGAGCGCGTGCGGGCCATTGGTGTTTCCAATTATTATGTGCCGCACCTCGAAGAACTATTCACGATAGCCAACATCACGCCCGCTGTGAACCAGTTTGAGTTAAGCCCCTATTGCCACCCCGCCGAAACCCTGGCCTATTGCCGGCAAAAAGGCATTCAGCCGGAGGGGTACGCGCCCCTGGTTCGGGGACAGAAAAACGACGATCCGCGCTTGCAGGCCATTGCCCAACGGCACGGCAAAAGCACGTTTCAGGTGCTGGTGCGGTGGTCGTTGCAACAGGGTGCCATCACCATTCCTAAATCGGTGAAGCGCGACCGGATTCGGGCGAACTTCGACGTGTTCAATTTTGAACTCACCCCCGACGAAATGGCCCAAATGAACACCTGGCACGACAATACCCGTGTGGCTGACGACCCAATGGAGTTTTTGTAGGATGAAGCCGGACAGAGTCAGCCTTTAGTCGTACCTTCACATTCTCGTACAACGCTGCTTATGGGCTCCCCAAAACGCCTTCCTTTAGATACCGACTCCATATTAGTGGCGTTCAATCTGCCCCGTCTGCGGGCAGGAGTAGCCATTGATGACTGGATGCGGGCCACTGGTTCGCTGACGGATATGGAGCAGGAACGGGTTGAGAAACTGTACCAGAAAGCCCTGAAATCAGCCGATGGCTGGAATGAGGAAGAGTTAAAAATGAAATTCATTAGCCTTATTTTCGACGTGGCTGACGTGGAGGAAGACGATAAAATTGTTTCGTTTTACGAGCGTCCGATGGCAGCAACCATTGACGGGCTGAAAATTTCCGTCATCTGCGATTGTCTGTTGGCGGCTCCTGCCGGTATCGCAACCCCTCGGACTCCCTATTTCTTCTTACAAGAATTTAAAAAGCAGAAGGGTGATTCTAACGATCCGGAGGCTCAGATGCTGGCCGCCATGCTCGTTGCCCAGCACCGAAATGCTGACCAGAAACCCATCTACGGAGCCTGGTTAGTGGGCAGTATCTGGAATTTCACCCTGCTGGATGCCTCCCAATACTTCGTTAGTCCCAAATTGGACGCTTCTGATCGTATCGATCTTGTTCGAATTATTTTTATCCTGCGCCGACTCAAAGAACTGATTTTGAACCGGTAACCTATTACCTTATCATCATTACAAATTCATCTTCATTCGATAGCCGACAGTACTTTTAGGTCTATCAAGGTTTATTAATGCAGCCATAAGTAAAAGATCTCTTGTAAGATTCTCAAAAAAAACTGCGGGTGATGTAGATATCAACCTTTACAAGCTTATGAAAAAACAGTACTACCTACCCCTCGGCTTCCTGCTGTTCGGGACAATAGCCAACAGCCAATCACTTACTAAAACGGAGCAGGCCATTGTGGAAACGGCAAGACGGCAACAGCCCGAAACGGAAGCGTTTCTGGAAAAAGTCGTGAACATCAATAGCGGCACACTCAACACAGCCGGCGTTCGGCAGGTGGGCAAGCTAATGGCCGGGGAGTTCGACAAGTTGGGCTTCAAAACCGAGTGGGTCACGTTGCCCGATTCGCTGAACCGGGCGGGGCATTTGGTAGCTACCCGGCAAGGCAAAAAAGGCAAAAAACTGTTTTTGATTGGCCATTTAGACACCGTTTTTGAGAAGAGCCTGCCGATGGAATCCTTCACCCGTGTGAATGACTCGACCGCGACAGGGCAAGGCGTGAACGACATGAAAGGGGGCGATGTGCTGGTGATTGCCGCTCTCAGAGCACTCCACGCCCAAAAACTGCTCGATGACACCTCGATTACGGTTTATTTCACGGGCGATGAAGAGAGTTCGGGCGGGCCGGAGAGTCGGCGGGATTTTATTGAACGGGCCAAAACCTGCGATGTCGCCCTGGGGTTTGAAACGGCGGTCGGGTTGCAAACTGTAACCACGGGTCGGCGGGGCGCGAGTAGCTGGACGCTGAACGTGAAAGCGCGGTCGGGGCATTCGTCGCGGGTTTTCAGCGATTTGGGGTACGGGGCTATTTATGAGGCCGTTCGCATTCTGAACGAGTTCCGGCGCTCCTTGAGTCAGGAGCAATATCTGACTTTCAACCCCGGCCTGATTGTGGGTGGTTCGGAGGTGCATTACGACGAGAAAACCGCAAAAGCCGAAACCATCGGCAAAACTAACATTGTGGCTGGTACGGCCCTCGTGAAAGGCGATTTGCGGTTTCTGACGGAGCAACAGAAAGAGAAAGCCCGCGCCACCATGCGCGAAATTGTTGATAAAAGTTTGCCGCTCACCAAAGCCACCATCACCTTTGCCGACGGGATTCCGGGCATGGAACCCACTGCGGCCAACGACGGTCTCCGTTTGCAACTCGACAAACTGAGCCACGACATGGGCCTCGGAGCCGTTTCCGCCACCGACCCTGGCCTGCGCGGAGCGGGAGATATTTCGTTCGTGGCCAAATACCTGCCCTGTTTAGACGGCTTGGGTGCGTCGGGCAAGGGGGCACACAGCATCGAAGAGACCATGAATACCAAACAATTTCCCCTGCTGATTCAGCGCACGGCTTTGTTTTTGTATCGACTAACGCGATGATTGGCCTCACGACCCGACGCGTTTAAAAATCATCGTCCTGAAAACCCATGACCCCTCAAAACCAACTCTCAATGGATTTATCCGCCATCGTCAACCTGTTTGATTTTGAGCCGCTGGCTGCGGAACGAATGACCACAATGGCCTACGAATACGTGGCGAGTGGCGCGGCTGATGAGTTTACGGTGCGCTGGAACCGGCATTGACTGGATACAGTCGTTCGCCAAAGTCCCTGTTCTGCTCAAAGGAATTCTGAACCCCGACGATGCCGAAATAGCCGTTCAGGCGGGGGTATCGGGTATCGTTGTGTCAAATCATAGCGGTCGTAATCTGGACACCGTACCCGCCACCATCGAGGCTCTTCCGCGCATTGCCGAACGGGTAAACAAACGAGTACCAATCCTGATGGATGGTGGCATTCGGCGGGGAACCGATGTGTTGAAAGCCATTGCGTTGGGAGCCAATGCGGTGTTGGTAGGCAAACCCATTTGTTTTGGTCTGGCCTGTGGCGGGTCAGCGGACCCCACGGGGAATTTTGTGCTGGTAGCCAACCAGGATTCGGACAACATCACGATTTTCAAACGGGACAAAACAACCGGCAAACTGACCCCAACCGGCAAAGAGATCATCGTGTCGATGCCCGTTTGTTTGTTGTTAACGCGCTGACTATTATTGTGGTTGATAATCTTTTATAATATTCCGCGTTAAACCCCGCGCCTTTAGGCCATTGACCAGAGGTTCAGAATTCTAACGATTCAATATCTTTGTGTCTTCTCTGCTTCTTCCTTCTTTTATGAACCGCTTTCTCTCCTACCTCGCCCTTTCGCTTATCCTGCTACCTGGTTGCCGAACCACCGCGCCAATTACCCGGACAGCAACACCGCCTGTAGCCGCAACAGCGGCCCAACCTGTTACCAGTCAACCCATTACTATTTTGCACATCAACGATGTGTATGAAATTGCCCCGCTCGACAATGGGCGCGTAGGGGGCATGGCGCGGGTGGCAACGCTGTTTAAGCAACTCAAAAAAGAGAACCCGAACTCGTATTTTTTTCACGCGGGCGATTTCCTGAGTCCGTCGGTAATTGGAACGCTCAAAAACGAAGGCAAAACCATTCGGGGGAAGCAAATGGTGGAGGTGATGAACGCGGCCGGGGTGCAATACCTGACGGTTGGCAACCATGAGTTCGATCTGGACGATGTGGAGCCGGTGAACCTTCAGGAACGCATCAACGAGTCTCAATCACAGTGGTTTGTGGCCAATGCCCGCCAGAAACAAGGCACCGATTTTGTGCCTTTTGCCAAAGTTGCCAATGGACAGCGGACTGAGTTTCCGGCCTCGGTGGTCTTGCAAACGCCCGGCGGTAAAATTGGCGTGTTAGCCGTAACGATTCCCGTCAACAAGCCCTATGTGCAGATTACCGACCCCATCGACGCGGCCAAAGCCGAATATGACCGCCTGAAACCCCAGTGCGACGCGGTGATTGCCCTCACCCACATTAACATTGCCGACGACCGCCGTTTGGCTCAGGCTGTGCCGGGTCTGGCCCTCATTATGGCAGGCCACGACCACGACCATATGCTCGAAAAAGTGGG
>JAJAYX010000577.1 GCA_026785985.1 Rudanella sp.
CAATAGTGTCTTGTTGTATCTATTTGGCTGATAGTCAAAATGGTATTTCCCATTTTTAGGAATAGCATTCAGAATGCGCATCACCCGGCGTTCCTGGAAGTTCCCCCGCAAATTTTCAAAATTGACATAGAATTCATGGTCGGGTGTGACGGGTTCAAACTTGTTGACAGCCGCGTCGATTTCTTCCATTCGGTTTGCTTTGCGCATCATAGCAGGGCAGGATCAAAAACTACACAAAACTAAACGCAAACGAACAGTATTCCGGTTCAACACGTATTTCTCGTACAAAAACCCTACTCCCTCCCAATCGCATCGGACTCGAACACGTGCCGCCCCATCAGGCCCGCCTGCGCTTTCAGGCACATCACTTCGGCCACTTTGCTGGCCTCAATGGCTTTGTATTTAGCCGGAATCAGGGGGTTCAACGCTTTCATGATTCCCTCGCCCAGGCGCGACTCTGACCGCTTTCCCAGCAAGAGCGAGGGTCTGAAAATCAGCAGGGTAGGGTAGTTCAACTGGCTCAGGTCGCGCTCCACCTCGCCTTTCACGCGGTTGTAGTAGAACATAGCGCCGGGATCGGCCCCCATCGAGGTAACAATGGCAAATTGGGTGGCTCCCTGCTCGCGGCCTAAGCGGGCAATGTCCATTGGGTATTGGTAATCGACTTTGCGGAAAGCAGCCTTGGAACCCGCCTTTTTCATAGTCGTGCCGAGGCAACAAAACAGGTCGTCGGCCTGGGTAAGCAAGCCATTGGGCCGGTCGAAATCGAACAGAATTTCCTGAAGGCGCGGGTGTTGCCAGCCAAGGGGTTTGCGCACCAGAACCTTTACCCGTTCGTAATAGGCTGACTGACAGAGTTTATGCGTCAATTGATCACCAATGAGGCCCGTAGCCCCGATGATTAACGCTATTTTTTGTGAAGAGGAAGTCATATTCAGTTACTATTTTTTGCTAATTTATGGGCGAAAATCAATATACACTCATTTTACGCCGAAAACCTACTACCATGCCTCGCCATCCTACCGCACTGGCCCTGTTGTTTATCGCTGGTTTGTCCTTTACAGCCTTTCGCGCCTTCGACGATCCGTTCGTTACCAACCTCGTCGATAAACTGAACGCCTATAATCAGCAACTTCCCCGTGAGAAAGTGTATGTACAAACCGACCGCGACAACTATGTTCCGGGTGAAACGATCTGGCTCAAAGGCTACTTGTTCGAGGGTATCAGTCACGGCATTGACTCGGCCAGCCGGGTGCTGTATGTGGATCTGGTGGAGGCCGAAAAGAGCCGTATTGTCCAGCAAATCAAACTGAAAGCCGATAAAGGGCAGGCCCCCGGCCAACTCACCCTCCCCGACTCGCTGCCCATCGGTACCTACCTGCTCCGGGCCTATACGGGCTGGATGCGCAACTTCCCGGCAGATTACTATTTCTCGAAAACCCTGACCATCCTCCGCGCCGACGATGCGCCCGAACGGTCAACCAAACTAGTTCTCAAACCCGATCTGCAACTCCTGCCCGAAGGCGGTCAGATGGTGACGGGAATCAATAGCCGGATAGCGTTCAAGGCACTCAACTCATCGGGAAAGAGTATGAATATTACGGGCTTTGTGCTTAATAATCAGAATGATACCGTGGTGGGATTTAGTAGCCTGCACCTCGGCATGGGTACGTTTTCGCTGACGCCGGAGCCTGACCAAACTTACCGGGTTTTTGCACGGGCTACCAGCAGTACCGAGTTTTTTAGCTACCCCATGCCTGCTGCCCAACCCCTGGGTTTTGTGATGACGGTGGACAACGTCAGTAATCCGAATAACGTCAAGGTGTTCATTCAACACAACAAAACGAGTTCGGCACCGGAAGCCGCACTGCCCGAAGGGGCGGGGAGGGTGACGCTGGTGGCCCAAACGCGGGGCGTGGTGGTTCATATGGTTCAGGCTCCACTGAACAAAAAGGCGTTTCTGATCCAGCTACCCCGCGACAAATTCCCGGATGGTATTGCCCAACTGACGCTCTTTGACGAAAAAAATGTGCCCGTGTGTGAGCGGCTGGTGTTTATCGACCGAAAAGACCGCCTGACGGTGAAGCTGACACCCGGCAAAACCACCTACAAACCCCGCGAGGCTGTCGAAGTGGACGTAACCGTGACCGACCCGGCGGGCAAACCCGTTGAAACAACCCTCTCGCTGGCCGCCACCGACGAAAAACTGGCCCCCTCATTCGAGAACAACCCCGGCACGCTTGTGTCGCACCTGCTGCTAACCTCCGACCTCGTGGGGACGGTGGAACAGCCCGGCAACTATTTTGAGGAAAGAACCGGGGCCGACCTCCCGAATAACCGTGCCCAACAACTCGACTGGCTAATGATGACCCAGGGTTGGCGACGGTTCACGTGGACGGAGGTTCTGAGCGGCACCGTTCCCGCGCTGAATTATGTGGTGGAAGATGGGTTGATGCTGTCGGGGAAGGTGAGCCGACCCAACAACAAACTGGCCGAAAACGTGATGATGACGTTTTTATTGATGAAAAAAGACTCGACTCGCCAAATGCTCATGGGGCAGTCTAACGAAGTAGGCCAATTTATGACTGCTGGCATGGATTTCTACGACTCAACCGGTATTTTTGTGCAGGCATTGACTCCAAAAGGAGGTGTCAGAGACTTCACTATCACGCTCGATCAGTTAGCCAAACCAGTGGTGCGGATCACCAAAGTACCTTACAATTCGCTGTTGCTTGGCCCCGACGCGCTGGCCGATTTCCTGAAACGCACCAATGAATATTTAGAGATCGAACGGCAGATTCAACGCAACAAAGAGGTGCTGTTGCAGGCCGTAACGGTGAAAGCCAAACGCAAGCCTGTGCAGGATAACCGCCGGACGCTCTACTCTACCCCCGACAAAACGGTGAAGTTCGACCCCATGATTACAGGTGGTGCCTTAACATTTTTAGACGTGATTCGAAGCCGAATGGCGGGCGTTCAGGTAATAGGATCAGGCTTCGATGCGAAGGTGCAGATTCGGGGGGCTTCTAATTTCAGTGGGATCATCGAACCGGCGTTTTTTATGGACGGTATGCTCAGTTCAAAAGAGACGCTGATGAGTATTTCGGTGTCGGATATCGACGCGGTTGACGTACTGACTGGCGGTGGAGCCACCATCATGGCTGGGTCGAACGGAGCAGGGGGAGTTATTAACGTGCTGACCAAACGCGGAGCACCCAACTACGATTATAAAGTCGACAAAACACCCGGAACCCTGGCCACCCGCATGATTGGTTACGCACCTGTTCGGGAGTTTTATGCCCCGCGCTACGATACGCCAAAGCCCGACCATGCCGGAACGCCGGACCGTCGACCCGATTATAGGGCCACACTGCATTGGGCACCCATGCTGAAAACGAATGCCGATGGCAAAGGGAAGGTAATATTCTTTGCATCGGATGCGAAAACAAAGCTCCGAATTGTGGCCGAAGGAGCCACCATCAGCGGCAAAATGGGGTCTGGGAAAACGGAGGTATCAGTTGATTAAACCTTATTTCGGTTGGCGCTTACGGTAGCCGGTAATTTCCGTCTCACCAATCATAACGAAGGCCCCTGTGATGAGCGGGGCCCTTTTTGTTGTGATATATCTTGCCTAAATTTCCACGTTTATAAACCCTGTCACTCGCATGAAAACCGTCCTACTTAGCCTGGCTATAGTTCTGAGAATCACTTTTGCCTTTACCGCCCAAGCCCAGCCAATCACCCCCACCATCGGGCAAATTGTCCGCACTGACCCGCGTCTGGACAAACTCATTCCGAAGGATGCCAAAATTGAGGTGTTGGCCAGCGGCTTCACTTGGGCCGAGGGCCCTGTTTGGGTGAAAGACGGGAGTTATTTGCTCTTTTCGGATGTTCCCCAAAACACCGTGTTCAAATGGAGCGAGAAAGACGGGCTGTCCACTTTCCTGAAACCATCGGGCTACACCGGCACCGGCCCCTACAGCGACGAACCCGGTTCCAACGGCCTGACGCTCGATCAAAAGGGGCGGCTCGTGCTGTGCGAACACGGCGACCGGCGCGTGTCGGTGATGCCGCTGACCGGAGGGGGCAAACGCACCCTGACCGACAATTTCGAGGGGAAACGGTTCAACTCGCCCAACGATGTGGCGGTGCATTCAAATGGCACGTACTACTTCACCGACCCACCTTATGGCTTGTCTAAAAAAGAGGCCGACCCCACCCGCGAAACGCCCCTGTTTGGTGTTTATCGGGCCACCCTTGCCGAAAACGGCAAACCCGCCCAGATCTCACTGCTGATCAACGACCTCACCCGGCCCAACGGCATCACGTTTTCGCCCGATGAAAAGACACTCTATATTGCCCAGTCGGACCCGGCCCGCCCGGTTATTATGGCCTACCCGATGCAAGCCGATGGATCGGTGGGTAAAGGCCGGGTGCTGTTCGATGCGATGCCCTTGCTGAAGCAAAAGCTGCCCGGTCTGCCCGATGGTCTCAAAACCGACCGCGACGGCAACATCTGGAGTACCGGCCCCGGTGGTGTCTTGGTTATTGCCCCTGACGGAACCCTGCTGGGCCGCATCGACACGGGGCAAGCCACCGCCAATTGCGGCTGGGGCGACGATGGCCGCACACTCTACATCACTGCCGATGGCTATCTGTGC
>JAJAYX010000578.1 GCA_026785985.1 Rudanella sp.
GCGATGTCCTGCTTGACCCCCGAAATTAGTTCACTGAAGCGCATTTGAATGGGTTGCAGGAAGCTGTAGTTGACCCCCGGAATCTGTTGCAGTTTGGCCAGCATCTTCTCCGCCAGTTCCTCGCGGCTGGCGGCCGAAGTCCACTCGGCGCGATCTTTTAGCAGAATCATGATGTCGATGGCTTCGACCGGTACGGGATCAGTGGGAATTTCGCTAGACCCGATTTTACTGATGACGTCCCGCACTTCGGGGAAGTTCTGGTGGAGAATCGTGCCGATCTGCCCGGAAACGTGGATGGTCTGGGCCAGCGACGAACCCGTCAGCAGCCGGGTTTCAACGGCAAAATCGCCCTCGTCCAACTGGGGGATGAATTCGCCCCCCAGGCGGCTAAAGAGCCACAGCGAACCGGCCAGCAAGACCACCGACCCGCCCACGACCCAGCGGCTATAGGTCAGCGGAATGACCGAGGCTACCACTAAGCCCGCCCGCAGGTTACCCAGCAGCAGCACCAGCACGAAGATGACAATCAGGAGACCTTCCAGCATATTCTTCTCGACGGTATGAATGGCGCGGTTCACCAGGTCGGTGCGGTCTAAGTAGGCCCGGATTTCGACCCCTTCGGGCAGGGATTTTTCGATCTGAGCGACGCGGGCCTTGACGTTCCCGATGACCTGAGCGGCATTGCTCCCGTCAGCATCAGCACGACTTCCCCGCCCCGCACCATGGCCCCGTAGCGGATGGCGTGGCCCAGCCGCACCTGGGCCACATCGCCTACCCGGATGGGAATGCCCCCCGGTGTCTGGCGCACGACGATTTTAGCGATGTCGGCCAGGTTGGTAATCAGGCCTTCGGAGCGAATAAAGTAAGCATTGGGCCGCCAGTCGATGTAAGCCCCGCCCGTGTTCTGGTTGTTTTGCTGAAGAGCCGTGAACAGCTCGTCAACCGAAACGTCCGACGCCCGCAGCCGGGCGGGGTCGATAGCTACCTCGTACTGTTTGAGGTAACCCCCGAAACTGCTCACGTCGGCCACGCCCTTAGTGCCCAGCAGTTGCCGACGGACAATCCAGTCCTGGATGGAGCGCAGTTCGGTGGGGCCGTATCGGGTTTCATAGCCCGGTTTGGGTTGCACCACGTACTGATAGATTTCTCCCAGCCCCGTTGAAATCGGCCCCAGCTCGGGATCACCCGTGCCGGTGGGTATTTGACTGCGGACGCTGGTGAGCCGCTCGGCGACCTGCTGCCGGGCTGCGAAGAGGTCTACCTCGTCGGCAAAGACGATGGTGACCACCGAGAGGCCAAACCGGGGAAAAGACCGCACCTCGACCAGATCGGGTAGGTTGGCCATGGCCTGCTCGACGGGAAAGCTAATCAGCCGCTCCACATCGGTAGCCGACAGGGCCGGACTGGGCGTAATGACCTGCACCTGGTTGTTGGTGATGTCGGGCAGGGCATCGATGGGTAGCCGACTCAGTGAATAGCCGCCCCAGACAACTAAGCCCAGCGTCAGGGGACCAATAATGAGTTTATTCTGGATGGAAAACCGGATGATCGCGTCCAGCATGGTTGTATCGAAATGGGTGAAAACAACGAAATCAATGGCGGGTTATCCCCGAAGCGACTTAAGGGGAGGGGCGTTGGACCGGGCGGGCCGGTTGGCGGGTGACCCACTCGGTGAGAATAATGCCCAGCAGCAGCCAGCCACTGCCCAGCAGGTAGCCCCCATCACATCGCTCAGAAAATGCACGCCCAGATAAATCCGGCTGTAGCCGACCAGTCCAATCAGAACCGAAGCCAGAACACCGACCCCGACCCGGTCGCGGGTTCGGGACAAGCGCCGAATCCACCAGTAGGCCAGCAGGCGATACAGGGTCATGGCCGTCGCCGAATGGCCGCTGGGAAACGAAAAGCCCGTTTCGGGGTGATAGGCCACCGCCAGGGGGCGAGCCCGCACGAAGGTTCGCTTGCCACCCACTGCGAAGACGAGGCCACCGTTCGCGCCAACGTAGCCCGCTACAAAGCTGAGTATGGCGAAAATGCCACTGCCGAGCTACATCCGCTCATTCGCAACGAAGAAGCCTGTCTGATTTCGTCGTCATTGGCGGTCGAGCTGGCCAAACAACACAACACCCGGCTGCACGTACTCCACATCATCACCACCGCTGAGGAACTGTCATTATTCAGCAACAGCATTCCACTGACCGAAAAGCGCATCACGTCGGAGGTTTGCGTCCATCACCTCTGGTTCGACAGCCGGGATTACGCCACGCTGGGCAATCAGATCAAGTGCAACCCGGCCATCAAAGCCCCGCACCACAAAGAAGCCCTGTTGGCTGCCCTTTTAGATGATCGTCTCGACATTATTGCCACCGACCACGCCCTGCACACCTGGGCCGAAAAGCAGCAGCGGTCCGACGCTTCGGCGTACTGGCAGGCTCCGGCGGGTTTGCCACTGGTGCAGCACCCACTCCTGATGATGCTGGAATTTGTGCGGCAGGGTAAGCTCGACATCGAAACGGTGGTCCGCAAGATGTGCCACGCCCCCGCCGACTGTTTCCAGATTGACCGCCGGGGCTACGTCCGCGAAGGCTACTGGGCCTGTCCTCGTGCTGGTTGACGTTGATCAGCCGACAACCGTAACAAAAAGAAAGTCTGCTGTATCAATGTGGCTGGTCGCCACTGGAAGGCCAAACGTTCGGGGCTACCGTCACGCATACGATTGTATCGGGCAACCTGGTGTATGAGCGTGGAAAGTTCGTAAGCGACCAGTCCGGGCAACGGATGCTGTTCAATCGGTAAGTCAGAAATTTTTTTGCGCGTGTCTTGCACGATCAGAGCGCGGCACTGTATTTTTGCACTCCCAATTGGGGGAATAGAGTGAACTGCCGAAGTGATGAAATTAGTAGACACGCACGTTTCAGGGGCGTGTGTCTTTACGAACATGCGAGTTCGAGTCTCGCCTTCGGCACACAACAAGGGCCTTAATTAACTGAAATTCAGCTAATTAAGGCCCTTTCACTTTTCATAGTGGGCAGGTTGGTTTTAATGGTTGTGCCTTGTCGAGATTACGGCTTTTTCTTCTCCACCGTGAGCACGCCCTGCATCACGCGCCAATGGCCAGGAAACGAACACAAAAACGGATACTGTCCAGGCTGATCGGGGGCTTTGAAGGTGAGCCGAAACCGCTGACCAGCATTAACCAGGGGAGTGTAGAACAGGACATCCGGGCTGTCGGGGACGAAATTACGCTCGAAGCCGTCCGTTAAACGGGCCATCGCATCGGCTGCTTCGCCCACCCGTTGGGCACTTCCGGGTTTCACGATAACCACGTTATGGGGCATCAGGTCAGGGTTTTCGAACAGGAGAGCCACTGATTTTCCAGCCGGAACTATCAGGTTTTTCTTGTCGAAGGCCATCTTTGCTTCAACGGCCGTCAGCCTAATCTCCAGAGTGCCAATATCCGCTAACTGCGTCAGCAAGGCGGGCCTGTTTTTTGCCGGAACATCAGCTACCAACCCTTTGGTAAAGCCCACCAGCTGCACAAAGGCAGGTGCGTTTTGACGGCCTTCGGGTGTGTGGCGGAGAAACGTGATCAAGCTGGTTAAGGTCTGTAATTTTTGATCGGAGGTACGGCTCAGCCTCATGAGCAAGGGGTAGGCCAAGGCAGGTTCCTGGGTAGCCAACTCCGTTACGTTAGGTCGAAAAGCAGCCTTGAGTACCCCGTCGGTTAGGAGCGACAGACCCGTCAGATAGCTAATGCGGCCCGATGAATCGGCCTGCGCCAACGGCCACACAGACTGGTCGGATTGCTCGGCCATAATGACCACCGCCATGCCCGCTGCCCGCACGAATTGGCTGGTGTCTTGCCGAATGAGTGCCGTAATTTCGGGTATCAGGGGCTTGAGGTCTGACATGGGCAGGGTCAGCAGCAATTGCGTTAAGGGTACAAGGGTTTTGGTCGGCTCAGGCTGGCGTTGCGCTGCCTGCGCACGGACAATACGTAGCAGCACCTCCGCTTGATTAGCATTCTGAGCCTCGGGAATAAAGCGGAGCAAGTCCCGGCGTTTGGTCATGGCCACATCGGGCCGGGTTAGCAACGCAATGCGTACAGCCTCGGTTTGGGGTAAAGCCAGCAACTCAGGTTCGGTGCATAAGTGGAGCATATAGTCAGTGGCCGATGCTGTATAAGGAGCGTTTGCCTGCCCCATACGCGCCAGCCACAGGGGTTTCAGGGCCAGCAGAGTTTCCCGAAGGGCGTAGTCGAGGTAGTAATCGGTGGGGTGGTTGAACGCGTCTAACGCAGCACTGACGGCGGGTTCGGTGTCGAAAAAACTCAGGGATACCACCGCTTCAAGCCGTACCCTCGGCGAGGCATCGTTGGCCTGCAAACGCATCAACGCAAGCGATCCGGGAACGCGGTCGCGCCAGTGCAGCAACACACGGGTAGCTGGCGCCCGGGCCTCATGCGATTGGGCCGCAAGCAGTGTTTTCAGCAAGGTTTCGTTCACCACATTAAAATCCTGGTATAGCCATAACCCTTCCATCAACTGATGCTCGTACTCAGGATGGCTTTTGTCTAAGCCGGCAAGCCATGTTTCCAGTTTGGGCAACACGTCTGCTGGGGCCTGCTCCCGAAGTTGGGCGCGGGATCGGTAGCGAAACCGATCTTCGTGGGTCTTCAGGTTGTCGAGGAGGGCTGTAACAGACTGCTTCGACACATCCACGACGGACAGAAGCGGTTTGCCAGTGTGCGTAATGCGCCAGATGCGACCGTGCGACGTATCGCGGGCAGGGTCGCGGGGTGGGTTTTCGCCGTGAGAGATGAGCGGGTTATACCAATCCACCAAATACAACGCACCATCGGGCCCAAACTTCAGATCAATCGGGCGGAAGTTCGGGTCGGTCGATTGTAGCAACGGTTCTACTTCTTTGCTACCAATACCCGACCCCTTCTGAATAATGCGGTGTTGCTTGGTCCCCTGAAAACCGATGTTGTTATTCACTAAAAAATCGCCCTGAACGCTATCGGGAAACTGACGGCTCGACACGATTTCGATGCCCGCCGTAGGCCGAACGCGGGTTTCGGTGAACATGGCAATACGGGGGTGTTTAGCTGGATAGACAACCTTACCCGTCATGGGCGGGGCAAAGTAGTTGGAGCCATCGGAAGCATCGCCGATCAGATGCGTTCCCCACTTGTCGAACACATTACCCCAGGGGTTGTAGTAGGGGTAGGAAATGTAGTGCGTCAGCTGGGCTGTTCGAGGCTCAAAGCGATAGGTAGTCCCAGCATAAGACCGCACGGGGCCGTAGGGCGTTTCGATCTGCGAATTCAGGAACGTACCTTCGTTAAAATACAACGCCCCGTCAGGCCCGTACGTAAAGGCGTGGGTCGCGTGATGGCTGTCTTCTGAGCCAAAACCCGTCAAAACCACTTCCCGCACATCGGCTTTATCGTCGCCATCGGTGTCTTTCAGAAACAATAGGTCAGGCTCCTGAGAAACGTACACCCCCGATTCGGCGTTCCGACCATTGCCGAATTCAAAACCGAGCGGGAGGTACAGGTCATCGGCAAAAACAGTGTGTTTATCGGCTACTCCATCGCCGTTGGTATCTTCCAAAATAACCAGTTTATCGTGAACAGGAATTCCTGGAAAATACTGTGGATAAGTGGGCATGGTAGCCACCCACAACCGGCCACGGGCATCGAAATTCATGGCTACTGGTTTTCCTACGGGAAAGTCTTTTTCGGAAGCAAACAAGTTTATTTCGTATCCTTTTGGCAGTTTGAAGGAGGCTGTCGTGGTCGGCCATTCCTTTTGGTGGTGCTGATGAGCGGCCGCGCGGGCGGCCTTTCCCTGTCGGCCCAGCATTGGCACCGTGGGTAGCAGGGCGGGATCAACGGATTTGCCCCGGCGATCCACGATGTCAAGGGCTTTTCGATACGATTCTGTACCCTTGTTTTTCCCCAGTTCCCAAACCACCGAGTCGAGGGCGGCCACCATCTCATTCAGCTTACGCAACTCGGGCGGAAACGCGACCACGCCGAATGGCTCCCGTCGCCGGCCATAAATATACTCGCCGTTGACGGCCCGCCAGCGGTAGAAAAAATGGGTGTCTTTCAGGTGAATCACCTGTCTGAGTTTCTGGCTGCTCTCTCCATCCGGGTCAGCCATGCGGCCCCAGCCCAGCGACTGTCCCATCCAGTTGGCTGCCAGGCGGTATCCTTCGTCGTTCAGGTGAATGCCGTTGATGGTGATGGGTTTCTGGCTAGCCTTCATCCAGGTCAGCGAGGGTGTAAACAAATCAACGAATGTTAATCCGTTCACGTTAGCGGCCTTTCGCATGGCCTCCGTGTACAAATCGAGGTTGGCGTTGTGTTCGGCAGGGTCGGGCAGATGGCCTCCCAGGGCTTCATGCGCGATGGGCGAAACCAGTATTAGCGCGGGGGCACTGCGGCCATTGTACCGATTGGCCCTGAGATTGGCGATAAACAAGCCGAGGTCTTTCTCGAATTGCGGCAGACCGGCAGGCCCCCTAAACGACTCGTTCATGCCAAAACACAGCAGCAGCACATCGGCCCGCTGGTCGTACAAATCCTGATTCAAACCAGCCATATTCAGGGCCACAGGCATTGCCGTTCCTTCATTTCCGTGCGTGAATCCCTGAAAAGCTATTTCCTTACTGCCCGTTGTGAGTCGGGTTGTCTTATCGCCGAAGCCCGGAAAATTAAGGGGGCGGGGTTGCAAACCCACCTCATCGGCACTCCATCCCATGTTACGCACCGTAAGCTGCCGACCCGGAAATTGCTGTTGTAACAGAGTCTCAACGTATCCGTAATGACGCATCCGATCAGCAAATGTATTGCCCAGCAGAATGATCCGACTACCAGGCTGCGGATCAAACTTAGGCGTGGCAAGCTGTCCCTGAGCTGGGTGGAGGACGAAGCACAGCCCGGTTAACAACGCACCGGAGACGGAATGGCGGAATCGGTTCATGGGTAAAATGGAGTTGTTGGCATTGCGCTGGTAATGGGTAAAGCCTGAAAAAGCCCGTTGTTACCATTGAGTCATCCTCTTTTTGATTCCCCAAAGTCTCTATCCAGACATCTGGTGTCAATCACCCAGACCCGCCCAGGTACGACCTGTTTGGGGGTGATAGTGGCGAACCGCTTTTCGCTAAAAAATGCCCGGCTCACGGCCGGGCCTCCGGTGCAGATGTCTGTCAGTAAGTTTCTCCTGATGGCCAGCCATTCCCACGTTGAAAGCTGTAAGTGGGAATGGCTGATACAATGTCTGAAAAACCAAAATTCACTGATTATCAGAACGGGGCAAGGATAAAGCCGGGCATTTTTCCTTTGTGGTAAAACGTCTATTAACGATTTACCTAAACCTTGTAAGTCAATGCACAACAAATCTAATCAAGCTTCTCGTCGCGAATTTCTGGTGCAGGCAGCCACGGCCGCAGTGGCGGCTCCACTCCTACTAAGTGCATCAGCACAGGCTTCTGGCCGTACCTCCAAACTCAGGCATGCTTGTATCGGCGTAGGCGGTATGGGATGGGGAGACCTGAACCAGTTTAAAAAACATCCGGAGGTAGAAATTGTGGCTCTCTGCGACGTGGACGAAAAAAACCTGAGACGGGCAGCCGAGCTAGTACCCGGTGCCCGGACGTATACCGACTGGCGGGAAATGCTCCGGATGGAAGCTAACGCCATTGATTCGGTAAATGTAGCAGTGCCCGATCATAATCACTTTCCCATTGCTTATCAGGCTATTCGGCTTAAAAAGCACGTGTACTGTCAAAAACCAATGTGTCATGATGTGGCTGAAGTACGGGAGCTTACCAAAGCGGCCGTGAAAGCCGGCGTAACCACGCAACTGGGTACTCAGGTAGCTTCTACCTTTGGCGACAGAACCGCAGTACAATGGATCAAGCAGGGTATTATTGGTAAAGTAAAGCATGCCTATTTATGTTCGAACCGACCCGGAGCTGTGGCAAAGTATAGGCTCGTGGGGCCTCGCCCGGCTCAAGGTCAGGAGGTTCCGGCGCATTTACACTGGGATCAGTGGATTGGCACAGCCCCTGTACGACCCTATGCACCAGACATATATCATCCTTCCATCTGGCGCACCTGGCAGGACTTCGGTACGGGCTGGTCGGGGGATATTGGCTGCCATATTTTTGACGCAGTCTGGAAAGGCCTGGGCATGAAAGCTCCGCTGTCGGTACAGGCCGAAGTTCAAAAATCATGGGAAGAGTCTCCCGAACGCCGGGCCGATACCTGGCCACAGGGTAATCATATAAGCTGGGTATTTCCGGGAAACGAACTAACCGACTCTGATACTTTACCAGTAGAGTGGTTTGACGGGGAATTTTATCCACCTCAGGAAATCAGGGATTTATTTACCGAAGGGGAATACCCGGCCGAATCGGCCATGCTGATTGGCACCGAAGGGGCGTTGCTGATTCCCCATCAAAAGATGCCCGTGATAATCCCGACGGGTACCGTGAAAGCGTATGATAACCCTACGTTAGACGAGCGAAACCATTACCATCATTTTGTGGATGCCTGCCTGGGCGGTAAAAAAACAGAATCTCATTTTGCTCAGTCGGGTCCGATGACAGAGGCTGTTTTGTTGGGTACCGTGGCGATACGCGTACCGGGCCGATTGTTGACATGGGATTCCGCCCGAATGAAGTTTTCTAACTATCCGGCTGCTGATAAGTACCTGCGTCGTACTTACCGTAAGGGGTGGGAAGTCAGGGGAGTATAAGAGGTTGTTTAAGATTGTGTTTCACGAATTTTCCTGGCCATCAGCCGAACCATTGTCCAGTTGATAACGACCTCATTATGAGATCTTTTAACCTCATAGTTTTGGTAATGTCGTAAATATTATGGGTAAAGGTGAAGTTTTCCAAAATGAAAGAGAATGGCTGTTCTGAACGCTTTTGGTGAAGAAAACCCTCTGGCCTTCGCTTTAAGTTGTTGAATGCGCGAATTAAGCGATTCGGCTATGCCATTGGAAATACGATGCGTAATGTAATTGGTCAAGCCCTCAAGGTGTCCCTTAAAGAGGGTAGCCACTTTTAGCAACCCAGCATTGCCACCAGAAACTACGCGCTCATGCCAAGTAGTGAAAAAGTCGCTCGCTTCTTGAGGGCTTCTGGCCTTGAAAAACTGCTTAAAGTCCGACTTAAGTTGAAACGCCTGCACTGTTTTGAGGCTTTTATCAAGCAGAATGGTGTCCAATAAGTCTGTCTCTTTAAGGGACAAATTCTCCCTATTCTTAAGCCAAAGGTACTTCGTACCCTTCAGCAAGTCATTAGCTGTCTGGCGCAGTTTTTTGTTCTCGGCCCGACGGGTAATATCCACTGCATTATTGAGGTAGGCCGATAGGTGGAATTTATCATGGACTATAGCCGCTTGGGGAGCCACTTCCTTAGAGACACGCTCAAA